>JAHIPW010000168.1 GCA_018903055.1 bacterium | reverse complement strand
TTGAGACACGTCTCTTAGTAAGGATAAATAGAGAAGCAATGAAGACCACTAAGAAGAAGATGAAGAAGGTCTTGAGTTTATAGAACAGAAGATAACAGCCGAAGAAGGCAAAAAGCGCATAAAGGAGGAAACTATTTTCTAGAGCAATCTTCTTTTGAAAGAGTCTTTTGAGAAAGGTAAAGACGGGATAGGAAGCCAAAAGAATGAGAATTAAGAACTCGTTTAAAAATCTAAAGAGGCCGGGTGAGGAATAAGGAGGAGTCCAGTAGTGCCTGGCCTCAAAGGAAAGAAGAGAGGGGTCAAGTGGTTTTACTCCCAGATACCTTATTTTATAAAGCATCGTCTGCCAGACATGATTATACTGCCCGGTCCTGGGAAAGAGAAAGAAGAGACCTATTGCTATAACAAGAAAAAGGACTAGACTTTCTGCCCTGTTTCTCGCTTTTCCACCTGCCTGTCCCATAGGCTTGTCCTTCGGGGCCCACTTTCTCACTTTCCCACTTTCCCCTGTTTCTCCCTTTTTACGCCACTCCCTCCATCCCCAAGAGGCGAGAAGAGAATAAGATAAGAGCATAGGAAGAGAAAAAATGAAGTAGTCTGTCCTTAGGTTAGTGGGGAGGGCTAAAGACCCGATAAAGTTAATAGCAGTAAAGAAGCCCAAAGCCTGCCCCGTTAGAGATCCTTGCCAAGGGCAAGGCAGTCGCCTTCGGCGACTTATCTCTAACGGGGCCTGCATAGTCAGGCGATATCTATTAGCGAAAAGATAGGTGAGAAAGATATAACCAAAGAGAACGAGGTAGTAAAATTGAGCCAGTTTCCAGCTTACCAGGCCTAGAAAGAGGAGAAGGGAAGAAGCAAGGATATCTCTTCCTCTTCCACTCTGTAGGAATTTATAGAAGAAGTAGACGTGAAGGAAAATAATAACTAAGGCAAACTGCTCCCTCTGGATATGATTTCCCAGAGAGCGCTCGATGGCCGGAAGGGCGAGAGCATAGAAGGAAGCCCCGATAATTCCCGAGACCCTGCTCTTCGTTGAAGCAAAAAGGAGAAAATAGACAATAAATATCGTCAGGCAGTACCAGGAGCGGACGAAGTATCTTATGAAGAGGCTCAAGGGGATGTGCTTCAAGGGAAGGATACGATAGAGAGTGCCTACAACATATTCCTCCAGATTGGTATCTGTCCTGGTATCAAAGCCCTCTGGCCAGGCTAAGAGATTATCTACTTTAGGGATCCCTTTCCCCTGAGCAACGAGAGAGGTGTGGTAATAGTGCTGGGCGGATTCTATGGTGAAGAGATGAGAATTGCTATGGCCCCGAATGGCAAAGCTCTCTGTACGAATGAAGATTCCCAAAGAATAGATTAGAATTAAGACTAAAAATATTCCAATATTGACTCTCTTATTTATCATTTACTTACCACTTTGCACTGCTAATTTTGCCTGTCTGCCGATAGGCAGGCATTTTTCATTTTACATTGATCTCTTGCTTTCCCACTTTTCCTGATCACCTGATAACCCGATAACCTGATTACCTGATTACCGGTCACCCTTTCCCATCACCACTTTTACTTTATGGTTCTTTCCATCTCTGTGAGGTTTGATCAGATTCCCCTCTATCTTCTTTTCATCTACCCAGATCTCTTTTACTCCCTGCTCCATCCCTTTCGGATTCTCAATCAGAATCTCGTAGGTTGCTCCTCTAAAGGGTCTTCTAATCTTACACTTCTTCCAGGAGGGAGGGAGGCAGGGATCTATCTTCAATCCCTCAAAGTCCCTTCCTGCCCCCAACATCCACTCTGTAGCCATCATATAGGCCCAGCCAGCGGTACCAGTAAGCCAACTGAATGCCCCTTCACCAAAGAGATGGGGATGCTCTGGACCGATGAGATATTCGCTGAAGACATAGGGCTCTGTCTTGTATAATTCATAATCCTTCTGCTTATTGGGCATGATCTTCTTCAAAGATAGCCAGGCCCTCTGCCCTCTCCCGAGTGCCAAATCTGCGGCAATCTTAAAGAGATTGGCATGACAGAATATAGCCGCATTTTCCTTCGTCCCTTTAGCAAACATGGCGATCCTTCCCAATTCTGGGTCATAATCTGAATAGGCAGGAGAAAATAGTGCCAGGCCATGTTCACTATCTAAATGTTTATCCACTGACTCTAAGATTTTCTTCAATCTTTCCTTGGGAACAATGCCACTGAGAATTGCCCAGGCTTGAGTATTTAAGAATATCTTTCCCTCTTTATTCTTATTCGAGCCAAAGGGTTCTCCAGAATCCTTGAACCCCCTTAGATACCACTCCCCGTCCCAGCCCTTCACATTGATGATCTCTGTCAATCCTTTAACTCTATCTTTTAATTCCTCTGCCTTCTTGTTATCATTTATTAGTTCTGCGAGTTCCCTGGCCTGATCCAGAGCTCTCACTAAGGTCTGAGCAATCATGACGCTCTCTCCCTCACCCTTAACTCCCGCCATATCCAGCCCATCGTTCCAGTCCCCTCTTCCTATCCGGGGAAGGTCATGTTCCCCCCTATCGTTCCAGGAATAGTCCAGTTGTTTATAGATGTGTTCTATGATCGTTCCCTCATCCTCTCCTTTCTCACACCACTTATCCTTCAAATACGGGGTTTTCTCTTTCAAGATATTGGTATCCCCGGTCTCTTTTACGTAGGCATTCACCAGATAGGTAAACCAGACCACCTGGCCCTTCATGGGGCTCTGGTCCCAGGGACCATCCAGAGACCAGCCCACGGCATTCGTCCCATCGGGCCGAATTAAAGAAGCGAACTCCCTTATCCGTTTTTTGCTAAATTCTGGATTTAGACTGAGGATGCTCTCTGTATCCTGTACACTGCACCTGTATCCCTTTCCTGGACCGCCCCCATGATAATAAGAGGGATTCCTCGACCAATAAGCATTGATGTAGAGTTGATAGGGAAGCCAGGTATTTACTAAAGTATTGAAGTCCTTGTCTGGAGTCTCGACCTTAATCAGAGAGGTCTTTTCCTGCCAGTCCCTTCTCACCGCATCCAATTCCTTCCTTACCTGAATGACATCCTGATACTTATTTAGAATTTCTTTTACTTTCTCCTTACTTTCTGCCTGCCCCGTTAGAGACGCGCTTTTGCTTTCATTTTGCACTTCAGTCTCTTTCGGGGTCTGACCTAGGATAAAGACAAACTCCTTTTCCTCTAATCCATCCAAACCAAAGTTATGCTGCAATACCCCTACGGCATCCTCGCCCTCGCAATTAGAATTCTTCAGAGCCTCGTTCTTCAGCCCATCGGGATTCGAGATGTCATTGTATCTTCCGGTAAATACTGTCTTCAGGCATTCATAACCGTCCATCTTGAAGTTAGAACCGAAGAAAACCAACCCCTCGAAGGGTCTGATATTCCCCTGCTCCCAGCTGGCAGTCTTCTTGCCCAAGATTGCTTTTGTCTCCCCATCCCACCAGACCTTATTATAGAGAGTGGTGATATTATGTATCCTGAGTTCTAAGAAGTATTCCCCGATGAGCCATTCTACGAAGCCATATAAAGAGAATCTTCTCTTCCTTCTGGTATCGTTCTTTATCCTCACCTTCCAGATCTCACAGGGCTCTTCCCGAGGAACGAAGTAGGTTATCTCACTTGTTACCCCAAAGGCC
>JAHIPW010000167.1 GCA_018903055.1 bacterium | reverse complement strand
TTCCAGCCAATACTATATTGGATCTCTCTCTCGTTGCTCTGATAGGCGGGATAATCGGCGCCAGAATATTATTTGTTCTTCTTAACCTCGGCTACTACTCAAAGCATCTCTTTGAGATAATCATCTTCTGGCAGGGAGGTCTGGTCTATTACGGGGGAATAATCTTAAGCGTCTTCTGTGGTATTTTATTCTTAAAAGTCCGCAGGCTAAATATCTGGAAGGTGGTAGATATTTGTGCTCCTTCTCTAGCTATTGGCCAGGCCATTGGTAGAATTGGTTGTTTTTTAAATGGTTGTTGCTTTGGCAAGCCTATTTCTTGGGGGCTAAAATTCCCTGGACACTCCCTTCCTGGTCATCCCACTCAGTTATACTCTTCTCTCAATGCCCTAATAATCTTTTTTATTCTTATTATGGTGAGAAGAAAGAAGAAATTTAATGGGGAGCTCTTCTGGCTTTATCTTCTTCTCTATGCCGTTACCAGATTTGGCATCGAATTCTTAAGGGGCGATGATCGGGGTCCGATCTTCTTTAATCTCTTTAGTATCTCTCAATTAATCGGAATAGGAATATTTATCTTAGCTCTACTCATGTTTTTCATACTTAGAAGAAAGGAGGTGAGAATAGAATGAAGAAAACCGTTGTATTATTATTTGTTGCTCTTTTGGTCATTGCTGGTTGCGCCCCCAAGGCGATTAAACTGGAGAATAAATATATCCCAGGTGAGACCCTGAGATACAGGATGGAGGCAAGCGGTAAAGGAGCCATGACCTTAAGTGGCCTTCCCGAAGAGAAAGAAGCCACGAGCATAGATATGGACATTCATCTGGAGATGGATAGTAGCCAAAAGGTCTTGGCAGTTGATGAAGAGGGAACCGCAGATTTAGAACTCTCCTATGATCGGTTGATAGAGAAGATTACTTCTGCGGGACAAACCATGGAGATAATTGCTGACAAGGATGCTACCATCATGAGGCAGAATGGAAAGGTCATCTATGATTCTACTGCTCCTAAAGCAGAGGGAAGACCTTCTCCGTTTGAGGGATTCATTGGACAGTCCATGACTATGAAGGTGACTAAGACCGGGAAGATCCTGGAGGTCAAGGGGTTTGAGAGACTGAAGAGACTCACGCCTCAACTTGATATTCAGGGAATGATCAAGCAGAGTCAACCTGCCTTTCCGGAAAAAGAGGTAAGGATCGGAGAATCCTGGACTCAAGATGTAGAACTTCCTCTTCCCCAAGTAGGTAAACCAGTTACTATCGAGACCAAGTATACCCTGAAAGGCTTTGAAAAAATCAAAGGGTATAATTGTGCCCGAATAGAGGCCAAGACGGATGTTCTGCTTACTGACCTGGTCTTCGATATGTCCCTGGGCAAACCTCAGACAGAGGTAGGGATGGTCATTGATAGGCTTTCACAGAAGATGGAGGGGATGCTCTACTTTGCCCATAAAGAGGGGAAACTTGTAAAGAGCGACCAGGATGTGGATATGAGCATGGAGATGACTACCAAGATGAAGAGAGAGGGGAAAGAGATGGAGATGAAGACCAAGATGGATATGAAGATGAAGGTAGTCATGGAACTCCAGTAATATGCTTCGGTTCGTCGTTGACCAACCCCAGGCCAACCAGAGAATAGACTTCTATCTTGTTCAAAAAAGTTTAGGCCTCTCCCGCTCCCGGATTCAAAGATTAATCTCATCTGGCAAGATAAGAGTAAATAACACTATTGTAAAGCCGAGTTATTGGGTAAAAGTAGGGGATAAGATAGAGGTCACTATCCCCAGTCCAAGACCTCTTAAGATAGAACCAGAGAAGATTCCTCTCAATATCCTCTATGATGATAGGGATTTAATAGTAGTCAATAAGGCGAGGGGGATGGTGGTTCATCCCGGAGCAGGAATAAGTTCTGGCACCTTAGTAAATGCTTTACTCTATTACTGTAAGGATTTATCGGGCATCGGTGGGGTTTTAAGGCCAGGGATTGTCCATAGGTTGGATAAGGATACCAGCGGAGTC
>JAHIPW010000166.1 GCA_018903055.1 bacterium | reverse complement strand
TCATCGTCGATTCTTTCCTTCTCCAGAACAAATCCTATATCCCCAATGGCTCCCAGTTTATCATCATCACACGTTGAGCCATCGTTTAAAGCCTTTACCCTCTTTTTTATTTTGAAGTTAGCGAGCCAATTTTGGAAGTCTGGAATGAACTTCCCGTTAGTTATCAGGTATACGGTATCAATCTCTTCTACTCTTTTTAGTCTCTCCATAATGTATTCCAGAATGGGCTTACCGGCAATGGACAGAAGGGGTTTCGGTCTATCCTTGGTCAGGGGATAGAGTCGGGTAGCATAACCCGCCGCTAATATTAGCGCTTTCATTTCTTACACCGCTTTCGATGGATGTCCGGGTTCGGAAAACAGTTGGTAGAAATCGGAAAACTGTAGGGAAATTTGAAATCGGAAATTAGTATTTTTTTTCGTCTTCTGTTCTCTGTTTTCTCTACTGATTTCGGTTTTCCAATAACTGATTTCCATTATCATTTATTCTTCTTGGCTAATTCTCTCTTGAGGTAGTCGATGGCCTTTACTGGGGTAGGGTCTATTCTATTCAATATAGCGAGATAGTAACTCACCCAGTCTCCAAGATAGATAAGAGAAAAGAGACGGGTAAGGAGGCTTTCTCCTTGAGAATAGAGGAAGTCCAAGCCTCTTGCCTCATCTTTAATAATCTTAGAGGTAATCTTTATTCTCTTCTTTATCCTGGGAGAGTCCTTCTTATCGCACAGGATGATGAGATAACATCTCTTAAGAATTCCTGGTAGGCACCTCCAGCCAACGATCTCATTATGGTTGAGTTCCGGAAAGGTATTGGAGAAGGCTAAGACCTTGCTATTCTCAGATAACTGTCCCTTCCAGCGCAGGCCGGCTGGGGAGAGGATGGGAGAGGTATAGATGATGGGAAGATTCTGGTATAATCTAAGGGCTATTCTCTTGGCCTGGTTAGAGCTTGTTTTTGATGAGAGAGAGAATCTCTTTTTTAAATCTTTGAGTAACCGAAGGGTCTCCTGGCATTCCTTCTTCTTATTCTTAACCAGTCCCAGGCGCTCTAAGGTAATTAGTAAGGAAAAAAAGAGATAGCCCAGAGAGGCTCGGGGAGGAAGCCCGGAAGGTATAGAGATTACGGGAACCTTATTTCTCTTGGCCAATCCTGCCAATCTCCCCCCAGTAGTGATGGCAACTATCTTGGCCTTCTTCTTTACTGCTTCTCGATAGGCAGAGAGGGTCTCTTCTGTATTTCCCGAGTAGCTGATAGAGAAGACCAGTGTCTGGGGACTAACGAACTCCGGGATGTGGTAGTCCTTGTTAATCACCAGAGGAATTCTTAATTCCTTCTCTACCACACTCTTCAATATCTCTCCTCCAATGCCTGAGCCCCCCATGCCACAGACCAGAATCTCGTCAATTCTCTTGTACGAAGGAAGAGAGGCCTGCAAAGCTATCTTAATGGCCCGGGAACATTGATCGGGAAAATCAGCCAAAAGATAGGCCATATCTTTCCTATCATACTTTCTGATATCCTTTAGATTATCAAGGTTTATCATCTAAGTGGTCACCTCCGGCATAATTTTCCCCACCATTTCCTTAAGGAGAGCTTCGATCTCCTGGGCCGTAGAAAGTTTCAAGGCCTTTCTGGAGAGTTCTTTTGCTTCTTTTAGGGTAAGAGAGCGAATGACCTTCTTTACCTCAGGAATGACGATGGGGCTCATAGAAAACTCATCCAGTCCCAGGCCTAATAGAAGGGGAGCAAAGAGGGGTTCTCCGGCCATCTCCCCACATATCCCTACCCAGATCCCTGCTTTATGTGCCCCATCAATGATTCTCTTCAAAAGCGAAAGTACTGCAGGATGGAGGGGCTGATAGAGATAGGCGATGTTCTCATTAACCCTATCGACGGCCAGGGCATACTGAATGAGGTCGTTGGTTCCAATAGAGAAGAAGTCCACCTCCTTGGCAATAGATTCACAGGTGAGGGCCGCAGAAGGGATCTCGATCATGGCCCCTACTTCCAAGTCTTTATTGAAAGGGATTCCTTTCTTTTTAAACTCTTCCTCAACCTCCTCCAATATCTGGTTTGCCTTCTTTACTTCCTCAGCCCCGGAGATCATGGGGTACATAATCTTTAGATTTCCATAGGTGCTGGCCTTCAATATAGCCCGCAGTTGATCCTTGAAGAGAGGGATATCCGCCAGGCAGAGCCTGATGGCCCTTAGGCCTAAAAAGGGGTTCATCTCTGGAGCGAGATTGAGATAGGATAGGAACTTATCCCCCCCCAGATCCAGGGTCCTGATAATCACTGGATGAGGAGCAAGTTCCCGGGCCACCTCCTTATAGGCTTCAAACTGCTCGTCAACAGAAGGAAGGTCACTCCTCCCTAAATGGAGAAATTCTGTTCGATATAGTCCAATCCCCTCTCCCCCGTGCTCCTTGACGTATTTAACCTCATCGGGAACCTCGATATTGGCTGCTAAAATAACCCGGTGGCCATCGAGCGTCTGAGCAGGAAGGTCTCTTAACTTGACTAACTCGTGTTCAAAGATTTCAAAGGATTCCTTATCTTTCTTATATCTCTTCAGGGTCTCTTTATCTGGGTTTATGATTACTAAACCATGACTGCCATCCACAATCAAGGTATCAATCGCCTGTGTTTTTTGAGTAATATTTTTTAATCCCACTACGGCCGGGATCTCTAGTGCTCGGGCCATGATTGCCGTATGAGAAGTCTTGCTTCCCATATCTGTGGCAAAACCGATGACCTTCTCTTTGTGCATGGATACCGTATCGGAAGGAGAGAGATCATGGGCCACGACGATAACCTCCTCCTCCAGGGTGGCCAGGGTTTCCCTCTCCTTGCCCAGGAGATTCCTCAATACCCTCCTACCCACATCCTTGATATCCGCTGCCCTTCCTTTTAGGTAGGAATCTTCCATACTACCGAAAGTCTCTCGGAGGGTCTCCATGACTTGGAAAAAAGCGTACTCTACATTGATTAATTTCTCTTTCACCCCCTGAGTGACTTTCTTTATTAAATAAGAGTCTTTCAGGATTAGAAGGTGGGCGTCAAAGATATAGGCCTCCTCTTCCCCCAATCTTTTAGCAACCTGGGTCCTTATCTCTTTGATCTCTTCTTCTGTTTTGGCCAGGGCTTCCTGGAAGCGAGAAATATTTTTAGAGACCATATCTTCCCTGATGCGTCTCTTTTTTATTTCGAACTCTTCCTTGTCCAGGAAGAAAACCTTTCCCATCACTACTCCGGGAGAGGCGGGAATCCCCTTCAATTTTTGCATCATTCTTCTCCAAACTTCTTATTTATCAATTCTTCCAATTTCTCCAAAGCTTCCTTCTCATCTGCTCCTGCAGCAGTAATTTTTATTCTAGTCCCCTTTCCGGCAGCAAGCATCATAATCCCCATGATGGATTTACCATCTACCTCCTGATCCTCCTTGGCCACCTTTATCTGAGACTCAAACTTATTTGCTGTTTGGACGAATAGCGCCGCTGGTCGGGCATGGAGGCCGGCTCTATTCTGAATGACCAATCTTTTTTCTTGCATACCTCTATCTCTTTAAAACGCAAAAATAATTTGGCGTTTTTGTTTTAAATTTTGGCGACTTAGCGTTTAGCGTTTTGGCGTTTGCGGAATGACCGTTCCTCCAGAGATAATGAGTTTCATCCCTTCCTCAACACTCATCTCTAAGGGGATGGTATCCTTTTTAGGAAAGAGCATGATTACCCCACTGGTAGGATTGGGGGTGGTGGGGATGAAGACAGTAAGTAACCTTTTCTTGGCCTTCTTCTCAATCTCAGACGCTGCCTCTTTGGTAACGAAGCCTAAGGAGTAGACTCCCTTTCTGGGATATTCCACCAAGACCACCCTCTGAAAGAACCTCTTCTTCTGGCCTAATAAAACATTCGATACCTGACGGATAAAGGGATAGATGCGACGCACAATAGGGACCCTATAGAACAGAGCCTCTCCCCAGGCAAGAAGCCTTCTCCCAATAACGTTGCGCACAAAAAGTCCTACTAAAAGAATCAGGACGAGAATAGCCAGAAGGGTCAGCCCCTTCCCCATCCAGAGCCACGACAGAGGAAGGTTAAGAGGCTCAATGAGGGGCCTTATAATTACCGTTAAACTACTATCAATAAAAAGGAAGAATTGATAGAGTACCCAGATAGTAACCATCAGGGGCAGGATGGCAACTAGACCGGTTAGAAAATATCTCTTTATTTTAACCCACATACTGCTCCTCCTCAAATAAAAGACAGCGGAGAGCCTGCCTGCGCCGAGGCTTCGGCAGACAGGCGAAGCGCGCTGTCATCTGTCGCCAGACAGAGACAGGGCAAGCGAAGCGCGCTGTCATCTGTCGCCAGACAGAGACAGGGCAAGCGAAGCGCGCTGTCATTTTAGTCCACACGATACTCCTCCTCGATCTCGCCCACAATTTCCTCTAAAAGGTCCTCAATGGTGACCAACCCTAAAGTCTCCTTCTTCTTATCCACTACAATGACCATATGGATTCTTGCCAGGCGAAGGGTATTTAAGAGCTGGCTCACCTTCTTGTCCGGGGAGGTATAGTGGGCAGGACGCATAACCTCCTTGGCCTTCATCCTCTCCCTCTCTAATTTTGGATAGGAGAGAAGGTCCTTGACATAGATAATTCCTGTGATATGTTTTATATCCTCACGATAGACCGGGATGCGGATAAAGCCCTTCTTAATGGCCAGACTCAAAACCTCCTCTAAGAGGGTCTCTTCTCTCACGGCTACTATCTTCTCTCTGGGAATCATAGTCTTATCTATGGTAGTCTCTTCCATCTCAAAGACCCGATGGATGAGTTCCTCTTCTGTGGTCTCGAGCACCCCTTCCCTTCTACCCATCCCCACCAAAGATTGTAACTCTTCTCGGGTAACATAGGGGCTCTTTATTCTTTTCTTCCCCCTCAATAGCCGAATGATTCCATTGGTAATAAAGGTGAAGAAATAGATTAAAGGACGAAAAACGTCACAGGCCCACTTGAGAGGATAGGCCGAAGTGAAAGTAAGGTAATCTGTATGATAGCGATAGACCGTCTTGGGAATGATCTCAGCAAAAATGATGACTATGGGAGACATGATAAGAGTGGCCAGAAGCGCTGCTCTCTCCGGAAAATACCGCGCCAATAATAAGGTAGCAAGAGCGCTTCCCGTAACTAAAGAGATATTTGTTCCCACCAGGGTGGCGGCCAGCATCCGATCCGGATTCTTGAGAAGGTTCTCCACAATCCGCGCCCTTTTACTTCCCTTCTCTACAAGATGCCCAACCCGAATGCGGCTCACAGAAACCATTCCCGTCTCTGTGCCAGAGAAGAAAGCGGCAAGCAATAGGCAAAGACCGATAGCCAGTATAAGCCAAATAATCATTACTTCCTTTCTATCCTTACATAAAGGATTCTCTTGGGGGTGGCCTTTTCAATAATGAAGGAGAGTCTTCCATAAGTTATCTCTTCCCCTTCTTTGGGGACGCGACCGATGAGGTTGAAGATGAAGCCCCCGATAGTCTCAAAGCCATTCTCGGGAAGTCTTAACTTGAGCACCCTATTCGCTTCATCGATCTCCAGGCGGCCGGATACCCTCAGGGTATGTCGATCAATCCTTTCGATGAGCCTCTCCTCTTTCCGATACTCGGGAGGAATCTCGCCCACGATCTCCTCCACCAAGTCCTCCAGGGTAACCAATCCCTCTATTCCTCCGTACTCATTGACCACCAGGGCCATCTGGATTTTTCTTTCCTGAAACTCCTTTAAGAGACTGGGAACTCTCTTGGTTTCCGGAATGAAATAGGGAGGACGTACTAAATCCCGGAGTTTCAACTGGTAATTCTCCTTTTTGAAGTGGGAGAGAATATCCTTGGCATAGACAATTCCCACCATATTATCCGTCCTTCCCTGATAGACCGGGATGCGGGAGTGGCCGGTCTTCCTTATGAGGTCCAGGGCCTCTCCCACCGTAGCATCTGCTTCCAAGCAGACCATATCTGTGCGGGGGATCATGGTCTCAAAGGCCTGGGTGTCAGTAAACTTGAAGATGGAGTGGATCATCTCCCTCTCTTCCTCTCCCAATACCCCTTCTTTCTCACCAACAGTGACCATGGTCTTTATCTCATCCTCAGTCACCGAAGGGACCCGAGGAGGATATTTGCTCCTGAAGAGGGGAAGAAAGAGATCGCTCGCCAATTCCAGCGTCCGGCGTAGGGGAAGGATGGCTATGGAGAAAAGCTCCAATGGTCGGGCAACCAGGAGGCTGATGGCCTCTGCATTCTGGACGGCATAGGTCTTGGGTGTAATTTCGCCAAAGATCAAAAGGAGGAAGGTCATCACGCCTATAGATATACCAACACCTACACTATTAGGTATACCATGATTTGTTGCAATAGTAATCGCAATAGCAGTTACTATTGTAGAGGCCGCGATGTTGACTACCATATTTCCAATAAGGATGGTGGTTATCAGGCGATGAGGATTTTCCAGGAGCCTCTTCACCACCTCAATCCCCCTTTTCTTCCTCTCCTCCAATCTTCGGATACGCAGCTTACTCAAAGAGAAGAGGGCGGTCTCTGAGCCAGAGAAGAAAGCAGAGAGGAGAAGTAAGACAATTAGAATAATTATTTTTCCTATCAAGATATCCTCGTTCGCTTGGAATCTGTGTAATCTAAATTTTTCAGCCTGAGGCTGATCCGCCTCTGGCGGAAATCGCTGCCTGCCTGGCGGCAGACAGGTAATCAAGCATCGGATTTTCAATCCGATACTTCAAATTATTTTCCTAAAGAGTTGGAAGATTAAGAGAGCAGTCAATATTCCGAGAAGGGCACCAAAGACTACCTCTTTTAAAGAATGGATACCCTTGGCAATTCTTGACTGGGCGACGAAGAGGGCCAGGATGAAGGCCAGGACAATGACAATAGGATTGCCACTAACGAGGGCTAAAATCATCCAGATGGCGCCAGCTAAAGCACTATGGAGGGAAGGCATTCCCCCGCTCAACATGAAACTACTGGATCTGGCAGCCAGGGCCTTAAAGAGGATTACTACTAAGATTACTACCATGAGGCTGACAAAGGTGATATGGGCACTAGAGGCTTTGACGCTTGTCATAGCACTCTCTATTCCCGGAGCTAAATAGCGCCGGAAGAGGATGAGATAGCCCACTACGATGGCTATCACAGAGACGATTAAGACTGTTCCCGCAGTGATGTCCTTTGCGATGCGCGCTAAAGGATGGTAGGTATCATTCATGAGGTCGATGGTCTTCTCTACTGCGGTATTGAGCATCTCAGTGATCAAGACCAAGGCGATGGTAAAGGAGAGGATCATAAGTTCTACGGGACTGAGGCGAGGACGGAGGAAGAGGCTACCCACTAAGATAATTATGGCAACGAGGAAGTGAATGCGCATATTCCTCTGGGTCTTCAGAACGTAGATGATTCCCTCTACCGCGCTATTAAAACTCTCCAGAAAACTTCTGGGCTTCATTCTTCCTCACTGCGTTCGGACACGGATTGTCACGGATTTATTACGGATGAGCACAGATTACAGATAATTGCTAACTTTGCATTGCTAATTTTGCCTGTCTGCCGACAGGCAGGCACTTTACATTGATTTTACTTTCCCACTTTCCCACCTGCTCACTTTCTCACTTTCCTACTCTTCTACTGATTACTCTTAGGATTTGTTTTTCTTTTCGGCGCATAAGTTCTTTGTCTTTATTCTTTAGATGGTCATAGCCTAAGAGGTGAAGAATGCCGTGGACCACTAAGAGGACTATCTCTTCATCTAAGGAGTGTCGAAATCTCTTTGCCTGGCGAGAGGCAGTCTCCAGGGAAATAACCACGTCCCCCAAGATTTCGGGATGAACCTTAGGAAATCTACCCCCATGCATAGAGAAGGCTAAGACATCTGTAGGAGCATTCACTTCTCGATACTCTTTATTCAGTCTCTTAATATAGGGGTCGCTACAGAAAAGGATGCTCACCTGTACTTCTCTGTAGCCCTCCCCGGCCCGACTCCGCCTCGCGGAGCGAGCGGGGCGGGCAGCCTTAAGTGCTTTTTTCGCCACCCTTCTTACCAAAGAGGGCTTGAAGCCTTTTCCTTTTATTATGCTCTTTACCAGTATTTCCATACCTTCTCTTAATCCTCTTTGTCAGGGGATAATCGATCCTCCCATGGGTTATTCCACTCAGCGTATGGCTAAAAATCTCCACGATCTTCTTTAAGTCGCTTAGGGTCAAAGGAGATTCATCGAGCTGAGAATCAGTGAACTTTTCATTGATAATCTCTCTCACCAAGTCTCCAATCTCCTCTGGAGAGGGCTTGGTAAAGGCGCGTGAGGCAGCCTCCACACTATCCGCGAGCATAACGATGGCCGCCTCCTTACTCCTTGGTCTGGGTCCGGGATATCTGTAATCCTCTTCTTCCACGCCTTCCTCTTCTATCTTCAGTGCTTTGCGATAGAACTGAGAGATGAGGCTCGTCCCATGGTGCTGGGCGATGATGTTTATGATCCGGGGGGTCAGTCTATGATCCCGGGCGATCTCCACCCCTTCCTTAACATGGGAGATAATAATCTGGGAACTCAATCTGGGAACCAGTTTCTTATACTCACTAGAAGTACCGATGCGATTCTCAATGAAGTAGTCACTATTTTTTATCTTCCCGATATCGTGGTAATAGGAAGCCACTCTTGCCAAGAGAGGATTGGCCCCCGCTGCCTCTGCTGCTCCCTCTGCTAAGTTACCTACAATGATGGAGTGATGGTAGGTCCCGGGAGCCTGGATGGCTAACCTCTTTAGGATCGGTTGATTGAGGTTGGAGAGTTCGAGTAATCTTATATCTGTAGTGACCTTGAAGCCATGTTCAAATACGGGAAGGAGAGCAAAGGCGAGAAGAGAAGAGGCAAACCCATTGCCCAATCCCCACCACAAGGATTTTAGTTCTGGTTCTATTCCGAGCAGAATGAAAGCCAGGATGAGCAAGCAGTTAGTTAAAGCGATCAATGCCCCCGCTCTCAAGAAATCGGTTCTATGCTTCAACCAACGTACAGCGTAGGCCCCGGTTGTTCCTCCTGCCAGGGCCACGATCACAAAGGGAAGTCTATTTCCAGTGAGAAGGCCGACCAGGATGGCCAGGGCAACCCCGGTCATTATGGCCAATCTCCCCCCAAGGATGACGGCAATTAATATGGTGGCAAAGGCCACCGGAATAAAGTAGCCACTTAAGTCCGTAAAGGTTAAGGCCTTGGTCAAAAGAAGCATAAGGATAACGATGAGTCCCAGAACAGAAAGAAGGACATTATTTTTTAAAACCCCGGCTTGGTAGCGACGAAGGTAGAAACCAATTCCTGCCATAAGGACAAGAATAATCAAAGCCCTCCCTATAATAATGGGAAAGGTCCTCTTGGTAGTTGTTTGCCACAGGGTTTCCAGGGCCAGGAGCTGATCCTCAGTAATAAGTTTTCCTTCCTCTACAATTATCTGTCCTTTCTTGAATAGAGAGATTACAGGTGGTATACTCTCCCTGGCCTTTCTTTGTTTTTCCCTGGTCGCTTTATCATCATATCTGAAGTTCGGGATAAGGAGCTTGCCTGCTACCTCATAACCTGCGTTACGTAGAAAACGATTATCAGGAAAGAGCTCCTGACAACGGGCTTCCAATAGTCTCTTTGCCTCAGATGGGGTATATATTCCTTCTTTCTTCAATAGAAGGATTTCTTTCCCTTCGCTCGTTCTTACCTCGATTCCTCCCTTAATCTTGGTGGCAAAAAGCTCGGAATTATCAACAATTTTCTCCTGAATTATGGTCTGGAGGAGGGCTATTATCTGGTTTTTTAATCTATCCGGTTTAGAATAACTTAATAAGGTGATGCGTGTCTTCTCAGAGAGTTTAATGGCTAATTCCTCATCCAAAAGGGCAGACTTCTCTTCTAAGGATAGTTCTTCTCCTCTTACCCTCTTCACCCCCTCAAAGATGAGGCTTACTTTACTTTTTAGTTCCTCAATCAATCTGGTATTAAAGTCGTAGACCGGTCTTACCTTACTTGCCTCCTCTTCCTGCCTTTTGAGAGTAATTCCCTTATGGATTACGGATAACTCTTGGGGAGCTTTAATATCTCTAGGAGCAATATCCCCTATCTTCAGTTTTGGTCTGGGGATAGTGAGGAGGGGTGAAGAGATGAGAGCTAAAATGAGGAATAATCCCAAAGCAAGCAACCATCTTGTCGGTAGGTTTTTTCTCTCTTCCATTTTCACTCCTTAGTCGCCGAAGCGCAGAACTTATAGGAAGCGCCGAAAACTTCTCTGCGTCTCTGCCTTTTCAGCGTCTCTGCGTTTACTCCTTGGGAATAGAAAGGATTTGGCCAGGATGAATGATATTGGCATTCCTAATCTTATCCCTATTTGCTTCATAAATCAGGATCCACTTCTCTGGATCTCTATAGACTTCCTTAGCAATAATCTTCAATGTCTCGCCTTTCTTTACTTTATGGTAGTCGGGCAGTTTTGCTCCTGCCTTCAGGGCCAATTCCTTTGCCTCTCGGGCAATTTTCTTCGCCTCCGCGAATCTTTCTTTTTCAAGAGCTTCTCTTGCTTTTTCTAACTTATCTTTCGCTACCCCAACCTCTTTATTCTCTTTCTCAGCCTTGCTGATCGCCTCTTGAGCCCTGGTAATTGTTTCCTCTGCCTCCTGGCGGGCGAGTCTTTTCGCTTTTAAGACCTCTTCCGCTCGGCTTTTCTCTTCTTCCTTTTTTCTCCTGGCTACAGACTCTGCTATCCGGGCATCCACCTCTGCCTCCCGGGCCAACTCCTCCGCCTCCTTCTTTCTCTTCGCTTCCAAGGCGCGGGTGAGATACTTTTGGGCGTTCTCTAACCTCTTCGGGGCATATTCTCTGGCCCCAGCCTCTTTGGCTTTCTGAATAGCGATCCTGGCATCTACAATCTCCTGTAATGGTCTCTTTGGTCCGCAGCCAGAGACAAGAACAATTGAGGATATAATAATCAAATTCACAATCAAAATCTTTCTCACCCCGTTAGAGATAGCCCCGACTCTTGTCGGGGCGTAGTCATTATTTATTAGTTCCATTTGCATCACTTTATTCTCCTCATTTTTGGAATTGTCTTTATCTAATATACTTTTTATCTCTAACGGGGCTCATATTATTTCTCCCCGTAAACAAGTCTAAATTACAAGCACTAATGACCAAAACAGAAATCAGCGCATCAGGACATCAGGATACCAGTAGGAAGGATATCAGATTATCAGGATACCAGGAAAAAGCTATTCAAGCCTGATATTCTGGTACCCTGATGCTCTACCCACTGATCTGCTGATACCCTGATATGCTTTTCATCTTGTTTGTAATTTGGAAATTGGGAATTTTCAAAATAGTACTATTCCTCTTCGATCCGTAGAGAAAGCTCTTTGAGCTGTTCTTTAGTAACTGGGGAGGGAGATCCGGTTAAGAGGGAGGTTGCCCTCTGGGTCTTGGGAAAGGCGATGACATCCCTTATCGTCTCCCTGCCCGCCATGATCATCACCAGTCTATCCAATCCTAAAGCGATCCCCCCATGGGGAGGGGCTCCGTATTCTAAGGCTTCGAGCAAGAATCCGAATCTCTCCTGTGCTTCTTTTTTGGGAATCTTCAGGGCCTGGAATATCTTCTCCTGCAATTTCCTATTGGCAATTCTGATACTCCCTCCTCCGATCTCTATGCCATTTAAGACCAGATCGTAGGCCCTTGCTTTGACCTCTCCCGGCTTTTCTTGAAGTTTAGGAATATCTGATTCTCTTGGTGAGGTGAAGGGATGGTGAACGGAAACAAACCTTTTCGCCTCCTCATCAAACTCTAAGAGGGGAAAGTCAACAACCCACAGAAATCTATATTCCCCTTCTGGAATGAGCCCCAATTTCTTCCCTAATTCTAAGCGAATCCGGCCCAGGGCATCATGGACTATTTTTTCTTTATCAGCAATGAATAGTAACAGGTCTCCTTCTTCTGCCCCCATCCTTTTAATCAAATCGCCAGTTATTCCTTTATTGAAAAACTTTGCTATGGGGGCCTTCACACCTTCCTTAGTAATCTTAAGCCAGGCAAGGCCTTTGGCGCCATAGACCAGGGCAACCTCAGTCAGCTCCTTTATCTCCTTAAGAGTTACTTTCTCCCCCCCAGAAACCCTTATTCCTTTGATAGATTCCGCCCCCTTGAATATTCTAAAGTCCGATTTCTTAGTAATCTCAGTAACATCGATGAGTTTTAGGCCAAATCTGGTATCGGGATGATCTGTGCCAAAGCTTTCCCTGGCCTCTCCATAACTGAGGCGCGGGAAGGGCCTCTTAACCCTTACTCCCATCACTTCTGAGAAGAGGTCAACTATCACCTCCTCTGTAATCCCTACGATATCCTCTTCATCAACGAAGGAGGCCTCCAGATCTAGTTGGGTGAACTCCGGTTGCCTATCAGCCCTCAAGTCCTCGTCTCGAAAACATTTGGCAATCTGGAAGTATTTGCTGAAGCCAGAGACCATGAGCAGTTGTTTGAATAGCTGGGGGGATTGGGGAAGGGCGAAGAAAGAGCCGGGATTCACTCGGGAAGGAACTAAATAGTCCCGGGCACCTTCTGGGGTACTTTTGGTCAAAATTGGGGTCTCAATCTCTATAAAACCCTTCTTGTCCAAGAAGTCCCTTATCTTCTTGACTATTCGGTGTCTCAAGATAAGATTAGACTGCATGGGCTTTCTGCGCAGGTCCAAATATCTATACTTCAATCTCAGGTCCTCAGAAGCCCTTACACTATCAACAATCTCAAAAGGCGGGGTCTGGGACTTGTTCAATATCTCAAGCTTTGAGGCTAAGACCTCAATCTCCCCCGTAGGAAGATTTCTATTCTCTGACCCTTTGGGTCTCTTGGCGACCTTCCCCTGAATGCTTAAGACATATTCACTTCTCAGGATATGGGCTTTAGTATGGGCCGTTTTTGATATCTTGGAATTGAAGACCACCTGAGTAATTCCTCCCCAATCTCTCAAATCGATGAAGATGAGCCCTCCGTGGTCCCTTCTCTTCTGCACCCAACCACAGAGGCTAACCTCTTTTCTTACATCTTTTTTACTCAACTCTCCACAGGAATGGGTTCTTCTCATCTTATCTCCACAGATTTACACAGATTTTTTATCCCAAAGGGATCCCTTTG
>JAHIPW010000165.1 GCA_018903055.1 bacterium | reverse complement strand
GGGTCAAGACCTCCTGTGGTCAGAAGGTGAAAGCCGGGGCCATCATTGTTAGGCAGAGAGGGACGAGATTCCGTCCGGGCTTGAATGTTGGTCTGGGGAGGGATGATACCCTTTTTGCCATGATAGATGGCTTCGTCTCCTTTGAAAGAACTGGGGAGAGGAAAAGAATCTCTGTCTACCCTTCTCCTAAGATAACCCACTAAAAAGGGGCGAGCGGAAAGGATAACGGTTACTACGTCCCGCCAATGCGGGACTGTTACTATTGGTTACTACGCTTCGCTGTTACTATCGGTTGCTGTAACTGTTAGTAACTGTTTAGTAACCATTAACTCTTTTCCTTGCTAATCCGTGAAGAAAGTATGTTTATTGATCGGACAAACATTTTTGTTAAGGCAGGCAATGGAGGGAACGGCTGTGTCGCCTTTGCCCGCCAGAAGCATCGCCGCGGTGGCCCGAATGGAGGGGATGGGGGAAAAGGGGGAAGCATCTTCCTGGAGGTAGATAAAGGGCTTAGGACATTAAGCGACCTTCGCTATCACCCTCATTATAGAGCAAAGAATGGGGCCCATGGCAAAGGAAAGAAAAAGAGCGGGAAGAAGGGAGAGGACCTGATCATCAGGATTCCCCCGGGAACAGTAGTAAAAAATAAGAAGAGCAGAGAACTTATTGCTGACCTGGTAAACCCGGGCCAGAAGATATTAATCACTAAGGGAGGAAGAGGGGGAAAGGGGAATGCCTCTCTTGCTTCTTCCCTGGACCCGGCCCCCCGCTTTGCAAAAGAGGGGCAGACGGGCGAAGAGAAGGAGTTAGAATTAGAGTTAAAACTAATTGCTGATGTGGGATTAGTTGGCTATCCCAATAGTGGAAAGTCAACCCTTTTGGCCTCCCTTACCCGCGCTCGACCCAAGATTGCCTCCTATCCCTTCACCACCCTCTCGCCCAACCTGGGGGTTGTCTCCTCTAAAGAAAGAGAGTTCATCATGGCTGATATCCCGGGACTCATTGAGGGGGCTCATAAAGGAAAAGGATTAGGACACGAGTTCCTGCGTCATATAGAGAGAACCAGACTCCTCATCCACATCGTTGACCTTACCGGCTATGAGAGAAATCCGTCCCTCCTTAACTTCCGGACAATAAATGAAGAGCTTAGGGCTCACGATCCCCTGCTCCTTGAGAGACCTCAGATTGTGGCGGCGAATAAGATAGATCTTCCAGGAGCCAGGAAGAACTTTCCCCGATTCCAGAAGGAAGTTGAGGGTCAGGGATATAAGGTATTCCCCATCTCCGCTCTTACCGGTGAGGGGACAGAAGAGTTAAAAGAGGCGGTAGCAAAAGAATTGGAGATACTGGGAAAGTGAGAAAGCGAGCAGGTGGGAAAGTGGGAAACGGAGAAACGGGGCATCGGAGAAACGGGGAAGGTAAGTAATTAAACTATCGAGTATCCAGTATCAAGGATCCAGTATCTGTGATCTGTGTCTATCTGTAATCAATCTGTGATAATCTGTGGTGAAAGATGAAGAGAGACTTCTTAAACGCAAAGCGCATCGTGGTTAAAGTGGGTTCCAGCCTCCTAACAGAAAAGAATAGATTGAACCTGGAGATGATGGAGAAAATCGTAGATCAGCTGGCCTCTCTCCAGAAGAAGAATAAAGAAATCATCCTGGTCACCTCTGGTGCCATTGCCAGTGGAATGGGGGGGTTAAATCTGAAAAGACTAACCTCCATCCCCCAGAAGCAGGCTGCGGCAGCCGTTGGTCAAAATCTCTTGATGGGAATATATGAGAGACTCTTCAAGAAAAAAGGCTGCCTCGTTGCTCAGATCTTATTGACCTCTGAGGATATTCAAGATAGAGAGAGATACCTCAATGCCCGCAATACTCTTTTAACCCTTTTGAATTATAAAGCCATCCCCATCGTCAATGAGAACGATACCGTGGCAGTGGATGAAATAAAGTTTGGAGATAACGATACTCTCTCCGCCCTGGTGGCCAGTAAGGTGGAGGCCGATCTACTCATCATCCTAACAGATACCAAGGGACTCTATACCGCTGATCCCAAGAGAAGGAGAGGAATCAGATTTATAGGAGAAGTATCCGAGATTACTCCCCAGTTGGAGAGGATGGCCTCTGGCCCGGGAACCCTAAGGGGAACGGGAGGGATGGTGACTAAACTTCGGGCGGCTAAGATCTCCCGCTCCTCAGGGGTAGCCATGGTCATCGCTGATGGAAGAATGAAGAATGTAATCAAAAGGATTTTGGCTGGGGAACGCTTGGGAACACTATTCCTCCCCAAGGAAAGGCTCAAATCGCGAAAGAGATGGATTGCTTTTGGAGTCGCCCTTAAGGGAAAGATAAGAGTAGATGAAGGGGCCGAGGAGGCCATTTCCAAGAGGGGAAAGAGTCTTCTCCCTTCAGGAATTATAAAGGTTAAAGGTAGGTTCTCTATAGGAAATGGGGTGAGCATCATTGATGAAGAAGGCGAAGAGTTTGCCCGGGGAATAGTCTCCTACTCCTCCAGTGAGATAGAGAAGATAATGGGAAAAAAGACCCAAAAGATAGAGAAGATTCTGGGTTATAAAGACTACGATGAGGTCATCCATCGGGATAATCTGGTCATCCTTTAAAATGCAGGCCTCAGGCTCCAGGCCTCAGGCTACAAGCTTGAAGCTTGCGGCTTGTAGCTTGCAGCATAAATAACTCCTGAAAGGTGTTAAGATGGATATTAAGAATGAAATGATAAGCATGGCTAAGAGGGCGAAGAGGGCCTCGAAAGAATTGGCCGGACTCTCTACCTCTGCCAAAAACAGCATTCTACGAAATATGGCCAGGGGACTTTCTAAGGGAAAGAAAGGGATTTTAAAAGCAAATGAAAGGGACGTTGAACTCGCTAAGAAGAAAGGTCTAAGCAGGGCCCTCATAGATCGCCTTACCTTAACTCCCTCACGCATTGAGAATATGACAAAATCCTTAAGGGAAGTCGCCTCCCTTCCCGATCCTGTGGGGAGAATAATGAAGACCACCAGAAGGCCCAATGGCTTAGTAATAAAGAAGGTGAGGGTTCCCATTGGGGTAATCGCCATGATCTATGAGGCCCGGCCAAATGTCACGGTAGAAGCCAGCGCTTTAGCCCTAAAGAGCGGGAATGCCGTCATCCTGAAGGGAGGGAGCGAGGCCCAGAGTTCCAACCTTGCCATCGTCAAGATTTTAGAAGAGACTAAAGGCCTCCCGGAAGATGCTATTCAACTAATTAAAACTACCTCTCGTCAAGCAGTAAGAGAATTACTGAGACTGGATGACTACATCGATCTCGTCATCCCCCGGGGAGGGGAGGGTCTCATCCGGACGGTGAGGAGAGAATCTACTATCCCAGTCATCGCCCATGCCAAGGGGTTATGTCACATCTATGTGGACCGGGATGCTGATCTGAATATGGCGGAAGAGATAGTCTATAATGCCAAGGTCCAGAGACCGGGGGTATGTAATGCCCTTGAGACCCTTCTAGTACATAAGAGTATTGCCAGGAGGTTTCTGCCCCGGATGATTGAAAGGTTGGAAGGGGCCGGGGTAGAGGTGAGGGGTTGTCCCAAGACAAAAAGGATTGCTCCCGGTATTAATGAAGCAAGAGAGATTGATTGGCAGACAGAGTACCTGGATCTCATCCTCTCTATCAAAATAGTTAATAGTCTGAAGGAGGCCTTAGACCATATCTCGAGGTATGGTTCAAATCATTCAGAGGCCATAATTACCGAGAATAAGAAAGCGGCGGAGAGGTTCTTGAAGGAGGTCGATGCCAGTGCGGTCTTTGTCAATGCCTCAACCAGGCTCCATGACGGTGGGGAGTTTGGTCTGGGGGCAGAGATCGGGATCTCTACCCAGAAGCTCCATGCCCGGGGTCCCATGGGCTTAGAAGAACTCACCACTTATAAGTACTTAGTCTATGGAGATGGGCAGGTTAGAGAGTAGTTATGCGGCAATCGGTTGCGGTTGCGCAACTGAAATAATTAGAATATCAGATTACCAGAATATCAGATGGAGAGGGTCAGATACCAGAGGGTCAGACTTATGGAGCAAGAAGATAGAAGACCAGAATGGAAGAATATAAAACCTGCCCATGAGAAATTATGGATATGGCAGAAGGCTCATAAACTTCATCTGGAAATTTGCAAGATAGGTAAAAGACTACCTCGCCATGAGACATATAAACTTAGGTCGCAAGCAGAGCGTTCATCAAAGTCAGTAGCAGACAACATCGCAGAGGGAAACGAGAGTTATTATTATAATGATAAGATGAAAGGATTCTTCACTGCCCGTAAA
Source organism: bacterium (assembly GCA_018903055.1). Classification (GTDB taxonomy): domain Bacteria; phylum UBP18; class UBA7526; order UBA7526; family UBA7526; genus DRGV01. The sequence continues at coordinate 4,272 of JAHIPW010000165.1, read as the reverse complement.
GAGGCAGCTGAAACCCAGAATCACCTTAGGGATATGGAAGATAAAGGATATCTATCACATAGTAAAAGTCAAGACATGATAGATGAATATGAGGAAATAAAAAGAGGTATCAATGGCATGATCAAGACTATCTCAGAGAAGAAAGATACTTATGGTAAAAAGGGGTCTCGCAAAATCTGATATTCTGACCTTCTGAATTCTCATTCTGATACTCTGATGTTCTGATAATCTAAAAAATACGAAACGAGCTGCGCAACCAATCAACGTATAACGGCAACTGGAGGTGCTCTGTGAGGATTGGGATCATGGGCGGGACCTTCAACCCCATCCACTACGGCCACCTGGTGACGGCCGAGGTGGTGAGGGATAGGTTCAAGTTAGATAAGGTAATTTTTATTCCTTCCTATCGCACCCCCTACAAGGGAAGAATAAACCTGGCCCCCTCCCGCCATCGCTACAAAATGACAAAACTGGCCATAGAAAATAATGGCTATTTTTCAGTATCTGATATTGAGATTAAGAGAAGGGGAAAATCATACACCCGAGATACCATGAAAGGATTTAAGGAAAGGTTTGGGAAAAAGACAAAACTTTTTTTTATTACTGGAGCGGATGCTATCGCGCAGATACCTAAGTGGAAGAAGGCGGAAGAACTACCCACCTTGTGTGAGTTCATCGCTGCCTCCCGCCCCGGTTTCAGATTAAAAAAACTTCCTCCGAGGTATCAAAGGCATACCCACTTAATCGAGGTTCCGGCCCTGGCCATCTCATCTACGAATATCAGAAGACGCCTGAAGAAAGGCGAGACCATAAAGTATCTTCTCCCGGAGAAGGTGGAAAAGTATATCTATAAATACCGGCTCTATAGTAGCCAGCGGGAAAGTGAGCATGTGGGAAAGTGAGCAGGTGAGAGAGTGGGAGATTAGGTGGATTAGTTGGATTAGTGAAGGACGAGGGACGATTGAAAGCAACCGTTATTAACCGTTATTAACTGTTATTAACTGATATTAACTGTTCGCAAGAATGTTCAATGTAAAAAAGAATGGGAAAGGAAGGAAATAAAATGGCTAAGATGGAAAAGAAAAAGTTAGGAGAAATTCTGGTTGAGAAGGGAGTCATCACTTCTGCCCAGCTCACCCAGGTCCTGGCAGAGCAGAAGAGGACTGGGGAGAGACTGGGGAGAATCCTGGTAAACCTGGGTTTCATCACAGAGCGAGAACTGATCAAGTTCTTAGGGGCGCAGATGGATATTCCTCCCATTAACCTCGACAATTACCTCATCGATCCCCAGATCATAGACCTCGTTCCCCAGAGCCTGGCCAGACGCTACATCCTCATCCCGGTCTTCAAGAGTGAGGATACTTTGACGTTAGCCATGGCCGATCCTCTGAACGTCTTTGCCATCGATGACCTCCATGTCCGGACGAAGTGCCGGATCACCCCGGCCGTGGCCTCAGAGACCGACATCCTGAGGGCCATTGATCAGTACTATGGAATCAGTGAAAGTATGGAGGAAGTAATAAAGGAGGCCAGTGAGGAGAAGTTCAAACTGGAAGAAGTGGAGGAGGTCGATCTGGATAAGATCGAGGCCCTGGCAGAGGAGATGCCCATTATAAAGCTGGTCAACCTCATCATCATGCAGGCCGTAAAGGACCGGGCCTCTGACATCCACATCGAGTCGGAAAGAGATAAAGTGAGGACAAGATATCGCATAGACGGTGTCCTCTATGAGGTTCCCTCTCCTCCCAAGAGGCTGCAGCCGGCCATCGTCTCCCGCATTAAGATCATGTCGGGGATGGACATCGCAGAGAAGAGGCTTCCCCAGGATGGCAGGATAATGCTGAGGGCCAGGAATAAGGATATCGATCTCCGGGTAGCGACACTGCCCACTATGTTTGGGGAGAAAGTGGTCTTGAGAATCTTAGAGAGAGCGGTCACGATTGTGGACTTGGATAAGCTGGGACTTCTTCCCGAGACCAGGAAGAGATACGAGGAGATTATCAGCCGGCCCTATGGTATCGTTCTATCCACCGGGCCCACAGGGTGTGGCAAGAGTTCCACATTATATGCTTCTTTAAATAAGATCAAGTCCACCAAGACGAACATCATCACCATTGAGGACCCCATAGAGTACCAGATAAGTCTGGTCAATCAGGTCCAGATCAATCCCAAAGCAGGACTTACCTTCGCTAATGGCCTGCGCTCCTTCTTGAGGCAGGACCCGGACATCATCATGGTGGGTGAGATAAGGGACCTGGAGACAGCAGAGATCGCAGTCCATGCCTCCCTCACCGGCCATCTGGTCCTTAGTACTTTACATACCAATGATGCTCCCACGGCCTTTACTCGTCTTATCGATATGGGGGTGGAGCCCTTCCTGGTCTCTTCTTCGGTTACCGCAGTCATGGCCCAGAGATTGGTGAGGACCATCTGCCCCAAATGCAGGGAGGAGCACCAGCCACCCAAAGAGGTTCTGGAGGAACTGGGGCTCTCTAAAGAGAAGGGCCTCAAGTTCTATCGGGGAAAGGGATGTGGGAACTGCAAGAATACCGGCTACTTCGGTAGAACGGGAATCTTTGAGCTCCTCATCCCCAATGAGAAGATAAAGGATATAGTGGTGAGGAAGACCCCGGCGACTGAGATAAGGAAAGAGGCCTTAAGGGCCGGTATGAGGTCCTTGAGGGAGGATGGGGTCTTTAAGATAAAGGAGGGGATTACCTCGATAGAAGAGGTTTTGAGAGTTACTCAGGAAGAGGAGTTCAAGATTACTGCGTAGAAGAATAGATGTTTACACTAACCAGCAAAGCCATAGAATATCAGTATATCAGAACACAGAATGAGAATTCAGAAGACCAGATTCAATTTTTTTAATCTGACCCTCTGATATCTGTCCCTCTCCATCTGATAGTCTGGTGATCTGATACTCTATTACTTTCGTACTTTTTTACTTTCCTACTTTTTACTGGTTACCTTGGAGAGAGAGATGCCTAACTATACCTATAAAGCAAGGGATAAATCCGGCCTGGTAGTTACTGGGACGAGAGAGGCGCCGAACGAGCGTGTAGTTGCCGACCGTTTGAGCGACCTGGGCTACTATGTCATCTCTGTTTCAGAAGAAAAGGAGAAACCAGAGGCCAGGCTATTTACCCGACGCAAGAAGGTAACAACTCAGAATATCGTTACCTTTACCAGACAGATGGCCACTATGATCAGATCCGGTATGACCTTCACTGTCACCCTGGATACTCTCTCCCAGCAGACAGAGAACCCCACCTTAAGAGAGGTAGTGGGAGAACTTAAGAAAGATATCGAAGGGGGATTGGCCTTTTCTGATGCCCTGGCCAAGCATCCCAGAGTATTCTCAGAACTCTATGTCAATATGGTGAGAGCGGGTGAGGCAGGAGGGGTTCTGGAAGAGATACTGGAAAGATTAATCTTCATCGCAGAGAGGGAGGGGGAGACCAGGGCCAGACTCCGGGCAGCCTTAACCTATCCTACAATAGTAGTCTCGGTCGCCGTACTGGTCATCGGCTTCTTGGCCGTGGTCGTCTTCCCCAGGTTCATGACCGTCTTCGCCGCTAAAGAGGTTACTCTTCCCTTACCCACCAGGATCCTTTTAGCAGTGAGTAATCTTGTCCAGTCCTACTGGTGGGTCATCCTGGGTGGAGTTTTGATAATAGTCTTCTCTTTTCGGGGATATTCGAAAACAGAGGGAGGAGGATTTCTCATCGATAGAGCAAAACTCAAGATCCCCATCTTCGGTCTTCTAATCAAAAAGCTCATTGTGGCCCGCTTCGCCCGCATCCTCTCCACCCTCCATGCAAGTGGGGTCCCCATTCTGAGCGCTCTGGAGATTGTAGAGAGAACCATTGGCAATGTTGTCATTGCCCGGGCAGTGGAGAATGTGAGAATCAGCGTGAGGGAAGGGGAGTCGATTGCCGAGCCACTGAGAATATCAAAGGTCTTTCCTCCCATGGTGGTGCATATGATTACCATTGGGGAGGAGTCAGGAGCCCTGGACAAGATGCTCACTGAGGTGGCCGATACCTATGATAGAGAAGTGGACTATGCCTTAAAGAATGTCACCGCTGCCCTGGAACCCATTTTAATCGTCGTTATGGGGATCATCGTGGCCTTCATCGCTCTATCCCTATTCCTGCCCTACTTCGATATGATAAAACTCACCCGCTAAAAGCAGAAATCGGTTGTCACCCCGAAGGACAAGCCTACGGGGCAGGGAAAACAGAAATCGGTAGGGAGAACAGAAAACGG
>JAHIPW010000164.1 GCA_018903055.1 bacterium | reverse complement strand
GACAGTCTGACTGTTTGACAGATTGACAGTTTAAAATTCAGTGTAACCGTCTAACTGTTCCACTGTCTCACTGTCTAACTGCTTTCTACGGTTCTGTGTTCTCAGTGGTTAGCGTTTGAGGGGGAAGCCGAAGGCAGAGAGAAGCTCTCTTGCCTCCTTATTCGATTCTGTAGTAGTTACAATAGTGATATCCATTCCATGGATAAGGGGTACTTTATCATATTCTATTTCGGGAAATACGATCTGTTCTGTTATCCCTATGGTATAATTTCCTTTCCCATCGAAAGAATCCGGGGATAGACCCCTGAAGTCTTTTATCCTGGGTAGTGTGATATTTATGAGCCTATCCAGGAATTCGTACATGCACTCTTTTCTCAAGGTCACCTTACAGCCGATCTTCGCCCCCTTCCTCACTTTGAAGGAAGCGATGTCTCTCCTTGCCTTGGTAATCAGGGGTCTCTGACCCGTAATCTGGGCCAGTTCATTTGCTGCGGCATCCAGTAATTTGGGATCGCCTAAGGCCTTTCCTATGCCAACGTTGATTACCACCTTCTCTATCCTGGGAACCTGATAGAGGTTGGTATAGTTAAACCTCTTCATTAAAAGGGGTATGATCTCTTTCTGGTATCTTTCTTTTAGTCTAGCCATCTTATTCCTTATCTATGGTCTCTCCACACTTCTTACAGACCCTCAATTTCTTACCCTTTTCTACTATTTTGTATCCTATCTTGGTAGGCTGATTACACCGGGGGCAGATAAGCACAACATTGGAGATAGCCAAGGGGGCTTCCTTCTCTATAATCCCAGAGGGCTTTCCTTCACCCCTTGGCTTGGTATGTCTCTTTACGAAGTTGAGGCCCTGAATGAGCACCTTCTCTTCCTTTGGAAAAAGACCCAGGACTTTCCCTTCCTTCTTCCTCTCCTTACCAGCGATGATTCTTACCTTATCTCCCTTTCTTATCTTAAAACCCACCTTTACCTCGCTTCGCTCGGTTAGTTCGGAGCACGCTCGCCCGTCTTTGACGGGCTCGCTTGAGTTCGGTGTTCGGTGTATTCTTTCTCCGAACTCTCCCTCGGGGACCTCGAGTCCCCTCGGGACGAGAGGCGAACTGTAAACTCCGAACTCTTTAAATGACTTCTGGGGCAAGAGAAATTAGTTTGGCGAACTTCTCCTTCAACTCACTAGCTACTGGTCCGAATACCCTGGTTCCCAATAGCTCCCCTTGGGCATTGACCAGGACACAGGCATTCTCATCAAACCTTATATAGGAACCATCTTCTCTTCTGGTCTCCTTCTTCGTTCGCACGATGACCGCACGCACCACAGATCCCTTCTTTATCTCACTGGTAGGAATGGCCTCCTTGACGCTAGCTACGATAATACTTCCCAGCCAGCCATATCTTCTCTTGCTTCCGCCCAAGATCCTGATACACATAACCTTTCTCACCCCAGTATTATCCGCAACTTTCAAGACGGTTCTCTCTTGGATCATCTCTCCTCGCTCCGCTCGCTCAAGCCTCAAGCCACAAGTTACAAGCCTCATGCCACAAGCCGCAAGTAAAATAAGTCAATAAGAAAATAGGTTGATACGTCCTAACCAAATGCGAACCCACCCAGGACAGAATTTACTTATTCTCTTATTCTCGCATATAGCCCATGACCTGCAGCCTGTAGCCTGTGACCTGCAGCCTGTAGCTGGGTATCTCATTCTTACTTAGCCTTTTCTAAGATTTTTGCCACTCGCCATCTCTTATCCTTAGAGAGGGGCCTGGTTTCAATAATCTCTACCTTATCCCCAATCTTACACTCGTTCCTCGGATCATGGGCTTTGAAGCGCTTGGCACGCTTTATTATCTTACCATATAGAGGATGACGAAAGGTTCTCTCCACCCTGACCACCGCTGTCTTATCCATCCTGTTGCTTACTACTTTTCCCACTCTCACCTTTTTCACTTGGTCTCTCCTCTCCTTTCGCGAAGGATGGTCTTGACCCTTGCTATCTCCCGCCTTACCTGGCGAATGGCTAAGGGATTGGCAAGTCCTCCGCTGGACTTCGCAACCTTTTTATTGAAGATATCCTCTTTCAAAGAGGAGATCTTCGCTTCAAGCTCTGGAATATTTAACTCTCTTAAATCCTCTTTCTTGGGCATACTATACCTCGCTCCGCTCGGATAGTTTACCAGTTTGCCGGTTTTCCGGTTTGCCAGTTTGTTGGTTTTTCTTAATTAACTGGCTAACTGGCCGACTGGTTAACTGGCTAACCAACTGACTGTTCACTGTAAGCATCCTATTTTCTCTGAACAAACTTCGTCTTTATAGGTAGCTTGTGGGCAGCCCTATTCATGGCCTCCTGGGCAATGGCTTCTGATACCCCAGCCAGTTCAAATAGGATTCTGCCTGGCTTAACTACCGCTACCCAAATCTCAGGGGCCCCCTTCCCCTTTCCCATCCTGGTCTCCAGGGGTTTCTTAGTCACTGACTTATCAGGAAAGATCCTGACCCAGATTTTCCCTCCTCTTTTAATGAAGTGGGTAAGGGCCACTCTTGCTGCCTCTATCTGCCTGGTGGTTACCCAGCTAGGTTCCAGGGCTTGAAGACCATACTCCCCAAAGCTTATCTTTGAACCGCGAAAGGCCTTCCCCTTCATCCTGCCCCTCTGCTGTTTCCTATATTTTACTCTCTTAGGCATCAACATTCCGAACCCTCACTTCGTCGGTGTTCGTTTATCGGTTACGTTGAAAAATTAAATATCAAAAATTAAATATCAAAATTACAAATCAAAAATTTTGAAACATTTTACATTTTTATATGTCATTTTAATTTTTACACTTTGATTTTTAATATTACAGTATATCATTGATACGAGCCTCACAACCGCCCCTCGCCGTTGGCTCAGGATACTTTCTCTCAATCCCGATGGGATCTGCGAGATCCCAGAGGGGCACTTTGGCGAGGTATCCTGAACGAAGTGAAGGGCAACCGTTTGACGATAATTCTGTGTTGCTAAGCTTTCTTCGCTTCTTTAGTCTTTTCCTTCTCCTCGGGCTTATCTTCTTTAAATATCCAGACCTTTACCCCAATCCTTCCATATGTTGTGTGGGCCTCGCTGAACCCATAATCGATATTTGCTCTTAGGGTATGCAGAGGAACTCTTCCTTTTCTATACCATTCTGTTCTAGCGATCTCCGCTCCCCCCAGGCGACCACTGCAGGCAATCTTTATTCCCCCGGCTCCCGCTGTCATGGCATTCTCCACCATCTTCTTCATAGCCCTTCGGAAGCCAAACCTTTTCTCAAGTTGGAGGGCAACGCTCTCTGCCACCAGCTGGGCATCTAAGAAGGGGGCTTCTATCTCCTGGATGTTAAGATACATCTCCTTATCCGTTATTGTGGAGAGGTCCTCCTTTAACCTTTCCACCTCCGCCCCTTTTCTTCCAATGACGATCCCGGGACGAGCAGCAAAGATATTGATTCTTAAGCGTTTTCCAGCCCGATAGATCTCAATTTTAGAGATACCAGCACGATAGAGCCTTTCCTTTATGAACTTACGAATGCGAAAGTCTTCTAATAGTAGGTCGCCGTAATCCTTCTTGGCAAACCACTTGCTCTTCCAGTCCTTTATGATCCCCAATCGGAAGCTCTCAGGATGAACCTTCTGTCCCACAATATCTCCTTTCAGGCGATATGAATTGAAAATCCAAAATGAAGAATGAAAAATTTAGTTTAACTTTTTACTTTTAACTTCTTACTTTTTACTTCTGACTCCCCTTGCTTCTCTTTCAAGACGATGGTGATATGACTTGTTCTCTTCCTTATTTTATTCGCCTTTCCCATGGAACGGGGCCTCCACCTGGATAGGGTGGGACCCTGGTCACAGGTCGCCTGGGCCACATAGAGATTCTCTTTTACTTTGGCATTGGCCAAGGCAGAGCGCAGGAGCTTCTGCAAGATGGGAGAGGCTCTTCCAGAAGTAAACCTGAGGATGCTTAAGGCCTCTTCTGTCTCTTTCCTTCTGATGAGGTCCAGGACCTTCCTCATTTTTCTGGGAGCGACTCTGACGAATTTCAATTTTGCCTTTGCTTCCATCCCTACCTCATTTCATTCGCAGTAATCAGTGAAGTCTGAAAACAGTTGACACCCCGAAGGACAAGCCTACGGGGCAGGGAAATCTGAAAACTGTAGGGAAATCAGAAATCTGAAATTAGTATTTTTCGGTTTTCTGTTTTCTATTTTCTCTACTGATTTCCGTTTTCTAATAACCGATTTCTGTTTTCAGCTGATCACAGTTCACTGTTCACCGATCACTGTATTTTTATTTAATAGCAGTTACCCTTTCCGTATGGGCCCCATGTACCCGGAATATCCTGGTGGGTGAGAATTCACCCAGCTTGTGGCCCACCATATCCTCTGTAATGTAGACCGGGATGAACCTCTTCCCATTATGGACCGCCAGGGTATGGCCCACCATCTGGGGGAATATGGTTGAGGAACGAGACCAGGTCTTGATCACGGTCTTCTTTCCGGTCTTATTCATGGCCTCGATCTTCTTCAATAACTCTGGAACGATAAAGGGGCCCTTCTTCCTCGATCTACCCATTTTCAACCTCACTCTGTTCATCTTATCGTTTACCGTTAACCGTGAACCGTTAACCGTAAACCTGGATATCTACCCGTTATTTTCTGAGCCGTGGCGAAGAAAAGAGACAACTTGCTTGACTCATTTTCGCCTCTTTATAATTAACCTGTCAGAGGGCTTTTTCTTCCTTGTTTTATATCCCTTAGTGGGCTTTCCCCAAGGAGTTACCGGATGCCGACCACCAGAGCTCTTCCCCTCTCCACCACCATGGGGATGGTCGACAGGGTTCATGGCCACTCCTCTTACCTTGGGACGAAAGCCAAAATGACGAGACCTTCCTGCCTTGCCCCAGGAGATGCGTCCCCAGTCGACATTCCCCACCTGACCAATGGTCGCCAGACAGTCCAGAAGGACCTTCCTTATCTCTCCTGAAGAGAGCCGCAGATGGGCATACCTTCCCTCTTTAGCCATGAGCTGAACGAAGGTGCCTGCTCCTCGTGCCAGCTGGGCGCCTCGGCCTTTGGTAAGCTCCACATTATGAACCGTAGTCCCGGGAGGGATATATTTAAGTGGTAGGGAGTTCCCTATCCTGATATCAACGTTCTCACCAGATATTACCTCATCCCCCACCTTTAAGCCCTGGGGAGCAATGATATACCTCTTCTCCCCATCCCGATAAGAGAGAAGAGCGATGTAAGAGGTCCGGTTGGGATCATACTCAATGGAGATCACCCTGGCCGGGATATGGAACTTATCTCTTTTAAAATCAATGATCCGATATCTCTTCTTATGGCCTCCCCCCCTATGGCGCATGGTAATCCTTCCTTCTCTGCTCCTCCCCGCCCTCTCCTTCAAGGGCTTGAGGAGGGGCTTGTGGGGTTTGGTCCTGGTAAGTTCTTCAAAAGTCGCCCCGGTTATCGATCTCCGCGATGGGCTAGTTGGCCTGTATTTCTTTATTGCCATAAATTTGCTCCGTTCTTAAAAATCGTAATCAACTAACAATTATCAATGCAGAATGAGCCAAGCAAGTTGTCTCTTTTATTCACTTTGCTTACTGGCCAAGACACTTTAAATTTTGCCCTGTGAAATTCAATGAATTTCCAGGACTTTGGTCCCCGCAATCTTGCAGATTGTAGGGGGCATTTTTCACTTTGCCCCTCGGTTTCCCTCGGGATACTTCGCTTGATACTTCCTCTTGATCCCGATGGGATCTGCGAGATCCCAGAGGGGCGAGGTATCCTGCCCCTCGGATCTCGAAGATCCTCGGGATCGAGAGAAGCGAGGCGAAGGGCATTTTAAATTGTTACTTATCTTAGGTTCCCTCAAATATTTCTATCTTCTCCCCTTCCTTTAAAGTGAGAACGGCCTTCTTCATATCCGGGGTCTTGCCACTATGCTTGCCCATCCTCTTTATCTTGCCTCTCAGGTAGGAGGTATTGACTGCCAGGACCTTTACCTTGAATATCTCCTCAACTGCTCTCTTAATCTCATCCTTATTTGCTCTGTTATCAACAAGAAAGGCATACTTATTCTCCCTCTCCTTGAGTATAGTGCTCTTCTCTGTTATTAAGGGAACCTTTATGATATCGTAGGGACTCTTCATCCCGCACCTTTTCTATGATTCACCCCGTTAGACTTTGATCTACCAACGAATGAAATTGATAACATATTTAGAGTCGCTATCCAGACGAGTAGAAGACTATATAACGATATTGAAAGTCTAATGGGGTTCATCCCAGGTTCTCCTCTAAACTTCCTAATGCCTCTTTGGTAACGATTAATCGATCCTGGTTCAATAAGTCATAGAGGTTTAGTGAATTCGGTGATAGCACCTTTACCCCCTCGATATTACGTGCTGAACGGCGAACCATCTCATTTTTCTCTTCGACGATCAGCAGAGGCTTTTTGCCACTTCTTAAATTAGCCAATATGTGAACCATCCTCTTTGTCTTAGGTTCTTTTAACTCTATCTTATCCAAAATTGAAATCTTCTTCTCTTTAAACTTGCTAGAAAGGGCACACCTGAGGGCTTTTCTCCTGGCCTTCTTGGGAAGAGAATAGGAGTAGTCCTTAGGATGGGGGCCGAATGTCGTCCCCCCTCCCTTCCATATGGGGGAACGAATGCTCCCAGCCCTGGCTCTTCCAGTCCCCTTCTGCCTCCAGGGCTTCCTCCCTCCGCCCCTCACCTGGGATCTCTCCTTGGTAGAGGCGGTTCCCTTTCTCCGGGAAGAAGATTGAGCTCTTAATGCCTCATAGAGCAAGGCCTCATTTACCTTCGCCCCAAATACCTTGCTACTTAGAGAGACCTCTCCTATTTTCTCTCCTTCTATATTATAAAGGTCCAATTTAGGCATGAAACTCCTCGTTTTGCTCGTCGTCACGTTTACCCCGTTAGAAATCCTTTTAAATAGGCCTTTACTTCTCAGGTATATTATCTTTATTCAAGAACATAGACCTTTAAGAATACGTCTGTTGAGTTTTCTAACGGGGTTTACCGTTAACGGTTAACCGTTCACCGTAAACCTTGTCTACTCTTTTTTAGGGCTTCCTTGATTATTAAGTAGCCTTCCCTTGCTCCCGGAACGGCGCCTTCTACCAATAAGAGGTTCTTATCTGGCTCCACCTTCATCACCTTTAAGTTCTGAACCGTGACCCTATCTCCCCCCATCCTTCCCGGCATCTTCTTTCCCTTCTTGACCCTTGAGGGGAAGGCGCTACCACTACCGATGGAGCCCACCCTCCTATGGGATGTAGAGCCATGGGAGGCCGGTCCACCAGCAAATCCCCATCTCTTCATCACTCCCGCAAACCCCTTCCCTTTGCTCATTCCCGTGATATCGAGATAATCCCCTTCCTTAAAGATGTCTACCTTGAGCTCTTGGCCAAGGATATATTCCTCTCCCTTGGAGATGGAGATCTCTTTCAATATTCTAACCGGGTTTACCTTGGCCTTTGCCAAGTGCCCTTTCAGGGGTTTTTTAATCTTCTTTGTCCTATCAAAGCCAAGCTGGATGGACCCCTCTTTAATCTGGGTAACGAAGCAGGGACCGGCCTGGATAATAGTGACCGGGATGCTTTTTCCCTCCTCATCATATATCTGCCTCATGCCCAGCTTCTTTCCCAGAATTCCCCTCATATCTCACTCCGTTCGGATAGTTTGTTAGTTTGCTGGCTTGTTGGTTTGTTAGGATTTCCCCTATCCAACCAACCAACTATCCAACCAGCCAACTGACCGTTCATTGTGTTTATAGCTTTATTTCTACATCTACCCCAGCCGGAAGATCGAGCCTCATCAGGGCATCTATTGTCTTGGGGGTTGGGTCCAGAATATCCAAGAGCCTCTTGTGGATTCTCATCTCAAACTGCTCCCTCGACTTCTTATCCACATGGGGAGAACGCAGGACAGTATACTTTGAAATCCTGGTTGGCAGGGGGATGGGGCCAGAGACCTTGGCACCGGTCCGCTTCGCTGTCTGAAGTATCTCTTGGGCAGACTGATCCAGGAGCCGGTGGTCATAGGCCTTTAATCTTATTCTTATTCTTTCTCTTCTAGGCATCCTATACCTCGCTATGCTCGGAGTAACCAGTAACCAGTTTACAGTTTCTCTTTTCGCTGGTTACTGTTCGCTGGTTACTGTAAACCTCTATTCTACTATTCACTGTATAATCTCGGTCACTACCCCAGCACCTACTGTCTTGCCCCCCTCTCGGATGGCGAAGTTCTGCTCAGATTCTAAGGCAATGGGGATGATGAGTTCTATCTCCAGGTCCGCATTATCCCCGGGCATGACCATCTCCACCCCCTCCGGGAGAATGACCTTTCCGGT
>JAHIPW010000163.1 GCA_018903055.1 bacterium | reverse complement strand
GCCCAGGCCGTGGCTGCCAGAAGTTTCGCTTTGAATAAAAAACTAAAGAATATCGGCAAGCCCTATGACTTATACGCCACTATTACCTCTCAGGTATATGGTGGATTATCGGGCGAGGATCCCAGATCTAACGAAGCCATTGATGAGACGAGAGGAGAGATACTTACCTATCAAGAAAAACCAATAGCTGCCTACTATCATGCTACCTGCGGGGGAGAGACAGAGGATGTAGAGAATGTCTGGGGCGGAAGACTACCCTATCTGAAGAGTGTCAGATGCAAGTACTGTAAGGATTCCCCTCACTATGAGTGGGAGAAGGAATTGAGCCTTTCAGATATCAGCAATGCCTTGAGTCGTAAAGGGATTAGTGAGATTGAGTCTATAGAGGTTTATAAGAGGAGTAGCACTGAAAGGGTAGTGGAATTGGTTGTGGAAGACGAATTTGGTAAGCATATTATCTCTGGGAACCAGTTCCGGATGGCTCTCGGTCCCAATGTAATAAGAAGTACCTACTTTAAAATGAAAGAGAAGAGGGGAAGGGTGGAGTTTAAAGGAAGGGGCTGGGGGCATGGAGTAGGAATGTGCCAGTGGGGAGCGAGAGGAATGGCAGAGAAAAACTTCTCCTATAAAGAAATCTTAAAGCATTACTATACTGAAGTAAAAATCCAGAAAATTTATTGACATAATAAGATGGAAGATATATCAGGTTATCCGGTTATTAGGTTATCCGGGACTGGGAAACCCGGGTATCCGGGTATCCGGATGTCCTAGTTCCTGATTGCCGGATTACCAGATGGTCTTTATTTGTACCCATCTATAATCTGTGCTAATCCGTAAAAAATCCGTGATAATCTGTGTATAAAAGGAGGTATGAAATGAATCAGGCATACGCCATGGCACCCAGGCCAGAAGGAGCAGCTCCTGGTGGAGCAAGAGGTGCTTTAGGTTCGCCATTAATTATAATGGCGCTAATCTTCGTTATCTTCTACTTCTTGCTCATCCGGCCTCAGCAGATAAAGCAGAAGAAGCATAAGGAGATGTTACAGAATCTGGAGAAGGGGGATGAGGTAGTGACCAATGGTGGAATCCATGGGACCATTGTGAGGATCAAAGAGGATGTCATTACTTTAAAGATAGCGGAAAAGCTGGAGATTCAGATTTCCAAGAGCGCTATCGCTTACCGCAAAAAGAAATAAGAACGAAATACGCAATGCGAAATGCGGAATGCGAAATGCGTTAACGCATAAACGCATCAACACATAAACGCATCCACGCATAACGTATCGAGGAGAGATTATGGCTAAAGTTACTTTGAATGATGTGGTGAAGAATGAGAAGGTGAAGGCCTATCTGGAGGGGGCGAATAGGCAATTAGAGGCCATAGGATATACAGAACACGGTCATCGTCACGCTGATCTCACAGCGAAGATTGCTCGTAACATCCTTCTTCGCCTGGGATATAGTAAGGATGAGGCAGAACTGGCTGCCATCGCTGGTTATTTACATGATATCGGCAATGTGGCAGGAAGGACGAACCACGGCCAGGCAGCAGCCATCCTCGCCTCCCGTATCCTGGGAGAGATGGGGATGGAGGAGAAGGACATCGCCATCATCATGGGGGCAGTGGGGAATCATGAGGAGGAGATTGGAGAACCCCCTTCCCCTCAGGCAGCGGCCTTAGTCATTGCAGACAAATCGGATGTCCATAGGTCTCGAGTGAGGAATCCCAACATAGCCCTCTTTGATATTCATGATAGGGTGAATTATGCCGCAGAGCACTCCTTTGTTAGAGTAGACGAGAAGAAGAAGACCATTGCCCTGGAGCTGACTATCGATACCAAAATCTCCCAGGTTATGGAATACTTCGAAATTTTTCTTTCACGAATGATGATCTGTAGAAGAGCTGCAAAGGTCTTAAAGTGTGATTTCAACTTGATTATCAATGAAGTAAAACTCCTTTAGCAGGGGTTAAGGGGGGTTACAGGGGTTAGAAGGGGTGAGCAGGAAGGATAACGGTTACTACGTCCCGCAAATGCGGGACTGTTACTATCGGTTACTATGCTTTCCGCCTCATCGGTGGACCAGCCGAAGAGGCTGGCGCTGTTACTAACGGTTACTTTCATACTAATCACTGGTAACTGATAGTAACTGTTTAGTAACCATTAGTAACTGTTAGTAACTATTTTCGTACTAAGTAGATTAGAAAGGTAAATTATGGATCGCAATAGACTCGTTAAATTATTGACCATTATTCTGATCATCGGTTTAGCCTTCTGGCAACTCTATCCCAGCTTTAAGTATTATAGATTGACTCCCGAAGAGAGAGAGCTCGAAAAGAAGTTAAGAGATAAAGCCATCCGCCTGGGCCTGGACCTCCAGGGAGGGATGCATCTCGTCTTAGAGGTGGACACCAAAGATATGTTAGAAAAGGAGGCCAACCTCGCTGTAGAGCAGGCCTTTACCATAATCAGAAATAGGGTCGATCAGTTTGGTGTGACGGAG
>JAHIPW010000162.1 GCA_018903055.1 bacterium | reverse complement strand
TTATGGCTACTAAAGAGAAGTATATGAGGAAACTTCCCGGAAGATTGGTGGGAGCAACTACAGATTCGAAAAGAAGAAAGGGATATATTCTCACCTTACAGGCCAGGGAGCAGCATATTAGAAGAGAGAAGGCAGTCTCCAATATCTGCACTAACCAGGCCCTCTGTGCCCTAGCAGCTACCATTTATTTAGTTTCCTTAGGAAAAAAAGGCCTAAGAAAAGTAGCAGAACTCTCCACTCAGAAGGCGCACTATGCCTTTGAAAAGATAAAGGGAATAAAAGGATTTGAAGAAGTCTTTTATTCCCCATTCTATAATGAGTTTGTTGTAAAACGCAAAGACGCCAGAAGGGTGAATCAAGTCCTCCTAAAAGAGAGAACCATCGGTCCCTTAGAATTGGAAAGATATTATCCGGAATTAAAGAACCACCTTCTATTCTGCACCACAGAGATGAACTCCAAAGAGGAGATTGATAAGTTAGTAAATACTTTAAAGGAAATAAAATGAAATTAATCTTTGAGAAAGGTAGACCGGGAAGGGTAGGCATAAGCCTTCCCGATTGCGATGTTCCAGAGAAGAGGATAGAAGAACTAATTCCGAGAGATTCTCTGCGCTCTAAACTGAATTTGCCAGAGGTCAGTGAAGTAGAAGTGGTAAGACACTATACTAAATTGTCCACCCGGAATTATGGGATAGATACTGGTTTTTATCCCTTGGGTTCCTGCACCATGAAGTATAATCCCAAGGTAAATGAGGAGATAGCAAAACTGCCCGGTTTTAAATCATTACACCCCTTACAGAATGAGAAATTAGCCCAAGGGGCCTTAGAACTCATGTCCCATCTTGAACAAATCTTATGTGAGATTACGGGGATGGATGGATTTACTCTTCAGCCAGCAGCTGGTGCTCATGGTGAGTTAGCGGGCTTGATGATGGTGAAAGCCTGCTTTGAGCATAAGAAAGAGAAGAGGACCAAGATAATCGTTCCTGATTCATCACATGGAACGAATCCCGCTTCTGCCTCTTTATGCGGATATGAATCGATTACTGTTAAATCAAATGAGAGGGGAACGGTTGATTTGAAAGAACTGAAGAAGGTGCTGAATGAAGACGTTGCCTGTTTTATGCTCACTAATCCTAATACCCTGGGCCTATTTGAAGAGGAAATATTAGAAATTAGTGCGCTAGCACATAATAAAAGGACTTTAATCTATTGTGATGGAGCAAATATGAATGCTCTTTTAGGGATGGCTCGGCCAGGGGATATGGGCTTTGATATCATCCATCTCAATCTCCATAAGACATTCTCCACCCCTCATGGTGGGGGAGGGCCGGGTTCTGGTCCAGTCGGGGTCAAAAAGTCTTTGATTCCTTTCTTGCCCAGGCCAAGTATTAGAAAGGAAAAGGATAAATATAGGTTGGATTATGATAGCCCCCTATCTATTGGTAGGATAAAGTCCTTCTATGGAAACTTTTCTGTATTGGTCAAGGCCTATGCTTATCTACGGGCTCTGGGGCCAGAGGGATTGAGAGAGGTGGCAGAGAATGCAGTTCTCAATGCTAACTACCTCATGGAGAAGTTGAAATCCTATTATCACCTTCCTTTCGATAGAATCTGTATGCATGAGTTCGTTCTATCTGGCAAGAGACAACTTGAGAAAGGCGTCTATACCAATGACATTGCCAAAAGACTCTTGGATTACGGCTTTCATGCCCCCACTATCTATTTTCCGCTGATTGTCTCTGAAGCCATTATGATCGAGCCTACAGAGACGGAGTCGAAAGAGACTCTGGATGAATTTGCTGAAGCAATGATAAAGATTGCCAAAGAGGCAGAAGAGAATCCAGAATTGGTGAAGACTTCTCCCCATCCGTCCGCCGAAGGCGGACGGAGCAGGCTCGATGCGGTCACCGCTGCCCGAAAACCCAACCTCCGCTGGAAATAAAAATGATTCTAGTGATTATTGTACTGCAATTGTAATTTTTAAAGGAGAACATATGGTGAAACAAATTTCCTTAACTCACTTGAAAAGGGGTCAGAGCGGCCGGGTAATTCAGATTACGGGAGGCTTTGGTATGACCCGCAGGCTCTCCGCTATAGGAGTTAGATCCGGGAAGAGGATAACCAAGATAAGTGCTATGTTCATGAGGGGCCCAGTAAACGTGAGAGTAGGACGTAGTGAAATCGCTATAGGCTTTGGTATGGCAAGTAGAATAATGGTAGAGGTAGAGGAGAAAGTGGGAAAGTGAGCGGTAATCGGTAATCAGTTATCAGTGATCGGTGAGGGATGATTTAAGAGTAGCTGATATTAACTGTTAGTAGAAGTGTTCAATGTTTAATGTAAAATGTTCAATGTAAAATGAAAGTGGGAAAGTGAGAAAGGAAAAAAGGCAGAAAGAATGAAAATTCTTCTTATGGGGAATCCCAACGTGGGGAAGAGCGTCATCTTCTCCCGTTTGACCGAGGTTCATGTTATCGCCAGCAATTATCCGGGAAC
>JAHIPW010000161.1 GCA_018903055.1 bacterium | reverse complement strand
GGGGTTAAGAGTCTCTAATTCACTTCGTTCATAAGAGGCTCTAAGCCGCTCCGGGGTTAAGAGTCTCTAATTCACTTCGTTCATAAGAGGCTCTAAGTGGTGGAGGTGAGGGGACTCGAACCCCTGACCTTCTGAATGCCATTCAGACGTTCTCCCAACTGAACTACACCCCCGTCATTCATTTTTATTTTACCTTATTTCTTTAAACTTGTCAAGAAATACTTGCCCCGCTCCTTTCTTTTCAAAGAAATATTTTAAAGTAAAAGGGGCGGGGCTTGACAAATAGGAAAGTTTGTTTTATTATAATAGTTAACCAAAATTAAAAAGAGGTTAACCCCGTTAGAGATAGGAAACGCTTTAAACGGTTTATAAGGTTATAATGTTTTTTGAAGCGTTTCCGTAAAAACTTTGGTAGAATCCATATAACATTTGCTATTTTTTTACTCTTTCTTCATAGGCATAAAACATATTCTTTTAAGTCATCTCTAACGGGGTTAACAGATGAGACTACGGGCGCACCATTTACTTTGCATTCTTGGCTTTCGAGGATTGGGGTATGATGAGAAATTTATTAAAGAGATGAAGAGGATTATTCAGAAAATAAAAGAAAATTCCGATTTAAAAATCAAGCTAATAGAAGAATGTGATAATATCTGCGCCGTCTGTCCCTTTAATATCGATGGGCTTTGCGAAAATGAAGCGGTAGGGGGTGAAGAAAGGGTCGGGGAAAGAGATAAGCAGGTAGCAGGAAGGTTGGATCTTAAAGCCGGGGATATATTGACTGCAAAGGAAGTCATGGATTTGCTAAAGAAGAAGATCAAGCCAGATGATTTATCAGTTATCTGTAAGGATTGCCCCTGGCTAAAGATGGAATACTGTGCAGAGGGTCTTAAGAAGATAGACGATTTTTTAGGAGGAAAAAGATGAAGAATTGTTTGATATTTTTGGGTTTAATAGGTTCATTAATCTTGGGATTTTCTACCAAAGCAGAAGCACGCCACACAAAGTATGGTGCGGGAGTGGTCTTGGATGATGCAGGAACAGAACCCCAGGGGACATTCGAGCTCACCATTCCCAAGGTGGTCTATAGTGGCTCACCTGGCTATTATACCACCTCCATTTGGCTCGCTTTAACCTATGGGATAACGGACCATTTAGAGGCGGTCATTGCTCCTGAGGTGCACGATGCCATATGGGGAAGGGACAATAGTGGCAGCAATCATGACTTTGGGGATGTTGTCTGCGGAATTAAGTATCAATTCTTAGAGGAAAGGAATAATCTACCATCCTTGGCAGCGAAGTATTCCTTGAAAATTCCCACCAATACGGATAGCAAGGGTCTGACTACAGGAGAAATCGACCATGCGGCCTATCTCATTGTAAGTAAGGGCCTAATCGGAGGGCAGCTCAATCTCAACCTGGGCTATAAGTATGTCGGTGAACCAGATAATAAGATATATTCCAACCAGGTGAGTTATGGGGCGGCCTATGTCTATCCCGTGAAGAAGGTCTCATTAGTCCTGGAATTAGTGGGGAAGACAGACTATAAAAGACCCCATCTTACAACAAAGGAGAATACTTTGGATCTCTATGGTGGCTTTAAGTATGGCTTTACTTCCTCCCTCGGCATGAAGGCCGCTCTGGGCACCAGATTGAACCAGGCCACCCCAGATTATCTTGCCTATCTCGCCTGCGCTTATTATTTCGATATTAAAAATTAACTTGAAATCAAAGATATTTTATGATAGGATATAATACGCAGGAGGTAAAAAATGGTTGTTATTGGAAAAACATGGGATAGTTTTTGGAAAATAGGCACGCGGGAAGTAGTTACTGATAGAGTCGGTTGTGCCCTGATTGGGATAGGCAGCTTCATCGCCCTTACTGCCTTAGGAGCTTTTGTTTGGATTCCCTTACCCTTTACCCCGGTCCCCATTACCCTCCAGACCTTTTTCGTCTTATTGGCTGGAGCCCTATTGGGCAAGAAGTTGGGAACCTTAAGTCAGTTAGGATATGTACTCCTTGGCAGTTTGGGTCTCTCCATTTTCGCTGGTGCCACAGGGGGCTTAATCCCTCTCTTTGGCCCCACAGGTGGATATCTTTTAGGATTCATCCTTGCTGCCTATGTAATTGGAAGGGTGCTCAGCATTAAAGAGAAGGCCAATTTTGGCTGGGTAGTTTTATCTATGGCCATAGGTTCTTTAATCATCTATCTCTTGGGTGCTATTCAGCTTGCCTTGGTTGTTCATCTGGGAGTTAAGAAGGCACTCCTTTTGGGAGTAATTCCCTTCATTCCTGGAGACATCCTGAAGTTATTCGCTGCTAGCAGCCTCTACTATAAACTTCAGGAACGAGCAGGCAAGATCTTCCCCCGCTAACCTATTTTTCTTACGCTTTATTCAAGATTTTTCGAGCCGCTAACTTGTTTAGCGGCTCTTTCTTTTTGAGGTCTTTGATTACAATGATTTAAACTAATGATTGTGGTGATAAAATCGCCAATGGGATTCAGAATAAGGAGAGCCGCGATGTAATGACCGTCAAGTCATCACTGCCTGCCCGCCATC
>JAHIPW010000160.1 GCA_018903055.1 bacterium | reverse complement strand
TCTTTATTGTTCTATCCAATTCTTTAGATAATTCCCTAAAGGAGGATGCCTTTGAATGATTTATCCCCAGGGCAATCCCTAAGGCAGTGGCCACCCCAATGGCGGGCGCCCCCCTCAGCCTCATCTCTTTTATGGCTCTGGCCAACTTTCTATAATCGCGAAGTTCCAGGACTTCTGTCTTGAAGGGAAGTTTCGTCTGATCAATGAGTTTAACTCTATTCTTAGACCACCAAACAGTCCTCATTTTAATCTAATGCTCCAGTCCATTAAGGAACCGATAACAAAGAGACGCAAGAAGAATAAGATTATAATAGCAATCATGGGTGAAAAATCGATGGGTACCCCTCTTATGGGAATTAATCTTCTAATAGGACGTAAAATAGGCTCGGTCGTACGATAGAGAAATTGAACAATAGGGTTGTAAGGGTCGGGATTCACCCAGGAGATCACCGCACTAATGACAATGAGCCCGATTAGAATATTAATCACGGTCTTTAAAATAATTGCTACGGCACCAATAAAGTTTGCCAGAACAAACATCGCTTTACCTTTTTATTTTCCTTTGGATTTTAGTTCTTTAGAGTTAGTGTTATTTCTCTCTTTTCTTCTGGCACTCTAAAGACTATTTTCTCATCAGAGAGCCATTCCGCATCTGTCTCAAATCTATCTGGGGTATTAGTTAATTGAGTTTGATTAGTACCGTCAGCATTTATTGCCCAGATATCTCGGTTAAATGTCTGATGGCCGTCCTCCCAAATAATGGAAAAAAGAACCTTTTTTCCATCGGGTGACCAGTAAGGATAATCGGCATAAGCATATTCTCTTCCGGTAGAAGACCTGGTACTGGAAATGGTTTCTGGAGTATGAGTTAACTGTTTTTTATTGCTACCGTCGATATTCATCACCCAGATTTCAGCATTAAAAGTGAATAGTGCCTTCTTCCCATCCGTGGAGATTATTTCTCTTCCTATTGCTTCTGATAAGATCGGTTTTACTATTTCTGCTTTAACCTCTGGTTTTATTTCAACCTTTTTTATTTCTTTAACTTCTCTTGTTTTTCTGGGAAGACGCCATTGATATACTTTAATTGCACCTACTATTAAAATGACGGCAAAACCTATAAGCAATATCTTCTTTATCTTCATTTCCCTTTGGATTTTAGTTCTTGGATTCTTTTCATCTTTTCAATTCCTGGGATCTCTTGGCTGCTGCCTTCAGTGCCTTGTCCAGAGTCTCCTTTAACTTTCCCTCATCCAGGACTAATAGGGCAGCCTCTGTCGTTCCTCCCTTAGAGGTTACTTTCTTCTTTAAAGCAGCGGGCTCTTCGCCCGTCTCTTGAAGGAGCTTGGCAGAGCCAAGAACTGTTTGGATGGCAAGGATGGTGGCGGTCTTCTTATTCAGTCCCAGGGAGATCGCCGCTTCAATTAAAGAGGCAATAATATAGAAGATATAGGCCGGGCCGCTTCCTGAAAGAGCGGTAACTGCATCCATGAGGTTCTCTTCTACCTTAACTATCTTCCCTACTGCTCCAAAGATGCTCTTTACTATTTTCTCCTCTTCTTGAGAAACATATTCCCCTATAGAGAAGGCACTCGCTCCCTCCTTCACCGCTACTGGAGTATTAGGCATAATCCTTATTACTGGGACTTCCTTTTTTAACATCTTCTCAATATAGGAAGTGGTAATTCCGGCAGCGATGGAGATAATCAGCTTTTTTGAATCTAAAGATTCCTTAATCTCACTTAAGAGTCCTTCCATATCATTGGGCTTCACTGCCAGAATAATAACATCTGCTTCCTTAACCGCTTCCCTATTATCTTTAGCCACAATAACTTGTAACTCGTGACTCGTAACTCGTAACCTCTCTTTGTTAATATCACTTATAACAATATCTTCTGGCCTGGTAAGTCCTGCCTCAATGATTCCCCTCATTAAAGCAGTGGCCATATTCCCCACTCCCAGAAAAGCAATCCTCTTTTTCAGCATCTTCAACCTCCCAAGATAAGCCTCACTCCGCTCAGCAAAATCCTAAATTCAAAGCATTAAATCCTAAACAATATCTAAATTCAAAATTCAAATGTTCTAAATAATGTTTTGGATTTTGGTCATTTGTGCTTTGGATTTGTTTAGAGTTTCGGATTTCGGATTTAGTATTTAACACTATCGCTGAAATTCTAATGCCCCACTCATACCATAAATATATAGTATAGAACATAAATCTCCAAAATGCAAATAAAAAAAGAGGGGCCCTTGGATACCAGGGCCCCTTTGGGGTGTCATTTTTACTGGACTTTTGTATTTTTTTCTTTCGGTATACGGTTAAGGGTTACTTAATCATACGGGAATAAGGGTGAGTTGTGGGTTATGAGTCGGGTTGTGGGGATGGGTTGTGTGGTCTCTTTACCCCACCCTCACTACTCACAACCTAACACACAACTCATTACCCATCCTCACCCCTAATAAAGGTAGCCGTAACCAAGTAACAATGAACGATAAATTTGTAAAAGTCGAAATCTCTACTTCTTTCTTATGAAGGTGGGGATATCCAGATACTCCTCGTTTTTTCCTGCCAGAAGGCTACGCTCTTTAGAAAGTAGGGCTTCGAAGTCTATGGTTTCGATTCTCTTTGGCTTCTCCTCCCGACTCTCAAAAGCCTCCAGCCCCGTGGCAATTACCGTTACCTTCAAGAGGTCCTCAAGTCTTTCATCTATTACGGCACCAAAGATAATCTGGGCATCGTCATCCGCCTCTTTATGGATAATGCTCATCACCTCATTTACTTCATTCAGGGTAAGGTCCTTGGGCCCGGTAATATTGATTAAAGCACCCTTTGCTCTCTTAATAGATTTTTCTTCTAACAGGGGATTGGCCAGGGCCAACCGGGCAGCATTAAGGGCGCGCTCTTTTCCTTTCGCCTCTCCAAATCCCAAAAGGGCCTCTCCTTTAGAGTTCATGACCGTGTGAATATCTGCG
>JAHIPW010000159.1 GCA_018903055.1 bacterium | reverse complement strand
ACAGGGGTTCTCTTCTGTGATATTATTACATATTGAGCAGTGGGTAATCTTCTCCTTCAAATCCAGGATAGCCTGGGATAGAGCCTTGGCCTCTTCCTTAGAAGACCCCAGGATATAGAAGGCGATCCTCTGTGCCGACTTCGGTCCGATGCCCGGCATCTTGCTAAGTTCTTCAATCAACTTATTTAAAGTCTTTGTATGATACATTCCTTCGCTCCGCTCAGAAGTTTGTTAGCTTGCTTGTTTACCAGTTTGCCAGTAAGCCGGTTTGCCGGTTTTAACTGGCTAACTGGACAACTGGCTAACCGGATAACTATTCTAATTACTTCTTATTCTCTTCTGGAGGAATTACTTTGCCGGTGGATGGTTTAATTTCTAAGATCTCGCCGCCAAAGATATCCAGGGCCTCTTTTACTACCGGCTCTTTCTCTATGAACTCCTCCTTGCTCATTGCCATTCCTTTCTGGGCCACTGTTTCTGATCTTGCTCTAGGAATATTTGTCAGGCGACACTCAATGGTAAATTCCTTGCCAAAGACTTTATTCAATGCCTTCTGGATGAGTTCCTTATTCTCCCTCTCTTCAATCTGCTCCTTATGGAACTTGAAGTCCTCATTAAAGCCGATGGTCAGAAGGTCATCCTTCAAAGCAATGGGTTCCCCTTCCATTAAAAAGGCGCCGGTTACGGCGCTATCCTTCTTTATCTCTTTTACCACCTCACCCCAGGCATCCTTTATCCCTCCCAATTCGAGACCTGCCCGCCGAAGATTTAGCGTAGGCGGGTAAGAGGTCTCATCCTTTATCTTCTCAGCCGGAGCCCCTTCTTCCTGCCCACCGAAGCCTCGGCGTAGGCGGGTGGGTACCTCCTCTATGGAAAGCTCTTCTTGGGCAGGCATTATTCCCAATCTCTCCTCTATGGACTCTATCTTTCCTAATATCTCGTCTACTGAGACAGTGAGCTTTAATCTGGTGAGTTTTACAACCGCCATCTCCAAGATTAATCTTACCCTCTCGCTTCTCTTCATCTCTTCCCGCGCCTGAGATACAATTTCAATCATTCGCAAGAGCCTATCCTGGTCAAATCTCTCCCTGAACTCTTTCAACCTCTCTTTCAAATCCTTGGGAAGATCGACTATCTCCTCATTAATCTTAAGCATCAATAGATTTCTGAAATGCTTTAATAGATCAGTAGTGAAGTGGCGTATATCGTACCCTTGATCGATAATCTGATTTATGAGGTCCAGCGCTCCCTTGGTATTATTCTCAACCAAAGATTTGGTCAGTTTAAAGAAAGTCTCCTGGGGGACTATCCCCAAGATGGCCTGAAGGTCTTCCTGGGTAACCTTCTTTCCTCCTAAAGAGATGAGCTGGTCCAGAACGCTTATCCCGTCCCTCATGCTTCCCTCACTCGCCTGGGCAATTTGGAAGAGGATATCCTCACTTATTTCCAATTTCTCATCCTTGGCAATCTCAGCCAGCTTCTCAACAATATCCTTACTCTTTATCCTCCTGAAATCAAACCTCTGGCATCTGGATAAAATAGTCAAGGGAAGTTTAAAGGGTGCGGTAGTGGCCAGGATGAATATCACATGGGGAGGAGGCTCTTCTAAGGTCTTTAATAGGGCATTGAAGGCCTCAGTAGTGAGCATGTGGACCTCATCAATGATGTAGACTTTATATTTCGAACTCGCGGGAGCGAACTTCACCTTCTCCCTCAAGTCCCTCACTTCATCGATTCCTCTATTGGAGGCCCCGTCTATCTCTAAGACATCGAGGCTATTCCCAATGGCAATCTCCTTACAATGGGTGCATTTGTTGCAAGGGACAGAAGTAGGACCCTTCTCACAGTTCAAGGCCTTGGCTAATAGTCTGGCGGTAGTCGTCTTTCCTATTCCCCTCGGTCCGGAGAAGAGATAGGCATGGGAGACCCGATTCTGCTTTATGGCTCCTGCTAAGGTTTTAGTAATATGCTCCTGACCCACTACCTCCTCAAAGGTCTTGGGCCTCCACTTCCTGGCTAATACGATATAAACCATCTGCTCACTCCGTTCGCAATGATATCAGTGATAAAAATATGATTCCAGTGATTGCTGTTTTTCAAGTTTTCTTTGGCAGCAAATAATATTTCCTCTGTCTATTCTATAATTACCGCGGTTCCCTTAGCAGTCGCCATCAATAGAGATTTACGTTTGGAACCGATATTCTCGAAATCCAAGGAAAAATCAACAATAGCGTTGGCACCCAGCTTTTTAACTTCTTCCTTAGTTTCAGTAATAATCTCGTCTTGCATTACCTTTATTACTTTTTGATATGAACCAGATCGGCCTCCAAAAAAATCACGAAAAACAGTAAAAAAGTCGCGAACAACATTAATAGCACGAACATTTCGTACAATCACTAAACCTTTATACTCCTTGATTTTGATTCCATCTAAAATTGGAGTCGTGAAAATTCTAACATTATTCATCGCTTGATTCCTCCTTTATATTTTTATTATAAAAGTTACATACAAGAGTAATGACTCATTTTAGGTGTAGCCTTAATAAAGGCTGGCGGAGAGGCAGGGATTCGAACCCTGGAGGCTCATAAGAACCTACGTGCGCTCCAGGCACGCGCGCTCGGCCACTACGCGACCTCTCCATTATCTACTCAAAATTTTTGCCAGATATCTACGACCCGCTCCTGACTT
>JAHIPW010000158.1 GCA_018903055.1 bacterium | reverse complement strand
TTGGTAATAACGATGGGGATAAACTCTATCTGCGCCATAAATTTCAGGAGATAGGAGAAATTCATCCAGATACCTGGGAGATGGAGATAGAGGGGAAGAGAGTCGCCCTCATGCACCAGCCTCGTTTCCTTGAAGCCCTCATTAGCAGTGAGAGATATGATGTCATTATTTATGGCCATACTCATAAGGTAGACCTTCGTCCCGGTCCTCCATTAGTGTTCAATCCTGGGGAGTGTGGGGGTTGGCTTACTGGGAAGTGCACGGTGGGAATTGTAGATTTAGAGACCATGAAGGCAGATATCCTTCCCTTAAGATAGAGTGAGAACCCTCTAAAGCGGGTCCTGCCTCGGCATTCTCTCTTCGTGGGCCCCTCCGCCCGGTGTAGATCCTCCCACTCATAGAGATCTGCCGAGTCACCCGCTTACCTCAATTTTAAAAAAACCGTTTTGCTTTTTTAAAGAAGGTATGGTAAAATAATTAGAAAGATTTCTGAAGAAATCAGAAATCTTTGATTACACAGATGAAAACCAAGATTACGGTGATAAGTAATGTTAAAAGTAGGGAACTCTAATCCCATTGGTGATTTCATCACCATAATCGTTACTTCAAATCATTGTAATCAGAGGGCTCTGAAAATTTTCAGAGACCTCTAAAAATGGAGTAGAAAAGATGGTGAAGCAGGAGAAGCTCTTTCAGCCACCAGAATATTACAAAATTAATAAGGTAATTAAGCGCAATGGCCGCATAGTGGCCTTTAATAGGGAGAAGATTGTCAACTCCATCTATCGGGCCGCAGTAGAGGTAGGAGGGAAGGATTGGGCTCTGGCAGAGAGACTTGCCGACCAGGCAGTAAAGCTCATCAACCAGACCTATCCTGCAGGAGCCATCCCCCCAGTGGAAGAGATCCAGGACTTGATCGAGAAGGTCTTAGTAGAGAAAGGCTGTTACCAGACAGCCAAGCATTATATCCTTTACCGGGCAGAACATGCCCGGCTTAGAGAAGGTAAAATAGAAAGAGTTATTATGGAAGATAACGTTCCCTATAAAGTCCTGTGGCATATCTTCACCTGGAACGTAGATCATAAGTGCGACACCATAGAGAACCTCAATAAGCATATCAGAGAGGGCACCTTCCCCGATCTAGTGAAGGAGGCGGAGGAGGCCTATCATTTAGCGTTGAGGAAAGCAGTAGAGAAAATAATGACCAGAATTAATCAAGGAGTAAGGTTGGTTATTGTCGCTGGTCCCTCTTCATCCGGAAAGACCACCACTACCCTGAAGATAGGTGAAATATTGAATGAGAAGGGAGTGAACTTTTATTCTTTAAGCCTAGACAATTACTTCAAAAACTTGGAGGAGCATCCCAAAGATGAATATGGGGATTATGATTTTGAAAGCCCCCAGGCTTTAGACCTCCCCCTGATAAATGAGCATCTCTCTCAGTTATTGGAAGGAAAGAGGATAGAGATACCCAGATATAATTTTAAGACCGGGAAGCGAATGCGGGAGAGAAAGAGATTGAAACTTGAAAAGAATCAGATTCTACTGATCGATTCCCTTCACGGTCTCTATCCTGAGATGACCTCCAAAATTCCTCCTAAGAGAAAGTTCAAGTTCTATATTGAAGTCCTGTGTCAATTGAGGGACAAAAAGGGAGAGTTCGTACGCTGGGCGGACTTGAGGATGCTACGAAGAATGGTGAGAGACTCCTGGCATCGTTCCTACGACCCAGAGAGAACCGTGGGTCACTGGCACTATGTAAGAAGGAGCGAAAAGAAACACATCGTTCCCTTCACCCATAAGGTGGATTACGTCTTCAATGGCTCTCTTCCCTATGAGATTCCCATCTACAAGAAGTACCTCTCTAAACATTTTCCTCTCATGGTGAAGAAGTATGAAAAGGATCCCAAGAAGATAGATGCCTACATCCGGGCCAAGAGGGTCTATAACCTTCTGAGTCAATTGGAGGTGGCGGATGATAGGTGTGTTCCTTCCAACTCTCTTCTTAGGGAATTCATCGGAGGAAGCAGTTACAAATATTAAAGTGATCGGTTACGAACAGTTACTAAGCGGTTACTAACGGTTACGAGCGGTTGCAAATAAATAAAGTGATTAAGAAAGTACAAGAAGGCAAAAAAGCAAAATAGTTTTTTATTTGACATTGGCCAAAAAGTGTTGTAAAATAAATCTGAAGTCTCAGAACTTCAATGAAACCACTGATTAGACGGATTAGACAGATTTAAAAATCCGTGGAAATCTGTGGAATCCGTGGTTACCTATCTTGGAGGTGAAAGATATGAGATGGTTTCTCTTTCTTATGGCTGGTATCTGGACCATAGCGGGTATCTTCCTGCTTGTGGCTGCTGCTAAGGCAAAGAAACTTTACAATAGGTTATTAAAAGGTAAAAACCTGAAGACAATAAGTTTCATCCCTTTAATTGTGGGGATATTACTTGTCTATTCTGCTTCTTCAAGTGATCTTCCTTGGTTTGTAAATACTATCGGCCTTCTTGCCTTAGCAAAAGGGCTCTTTTTCATCTTCGCTTCAGAAAAGAAGGCCAAGCCCTTTGTAGATTGGTGGCTTAAGGCGTCTTTGGGTATCTATCGGCTCGGGGGACTGGTGGCCATTGCCCTGGGAATCTTTTTCTTCTGCCGCGTAGCATAAGCAAAAAATAATACTTTTTCTGTATTCATCAGATAGAAATCTGTCTAAATCATTTTTGAAAGGAGAGATAGCATGGTTTTCTGGAGAAGAAAAAAGAAGCCAGAAGCACCAAAACCAGAAGTGCCGAAGCCTGAGGCACCAACACCCGAGGTTCCCAAACCAGAGGCGCCTAAGCCTGAGTTTCCAAAACCGGAAGAGCCAGGCAAGCCCCGTTAGAAATTCTTTAACCAATGTGATATTCGCTACTTAAAATGTCATTCTTCCTTTAAGACGAAATATTTGAGAGAATACATCTGTTAAAATTTCTAAACGGGGCAAGCCTTTCTAAGAGATTTCTGAAAGAGTCAGAAATCTTTGATTACAACGATTAAAAACAAGATTATTCACCCCGTTAGATGCTCGCTATCTAACGGGGCAAGCAGATAAGTTATCGGCGAGGGGCAGGGACAATTTATCGTATCGGAATTTGAATAAATTCAATTCCGATCCCGCACCAGAGCAAAGCTCGATGCGGGACCAATCCCGCACCAGAGCAAAGCTCGATGCGGGACCAATCCCGCACCAGAGCAAAGCTCGATGCGGGACCAATCCCGCACCGAAACAAAGTTTCTGG
>JAHIPW010000157.1 GCA_018903055.1 bacterium | reverse complement strand
TCATCAATCCTCTTTGCCTTTGCTCATTATATATTTACTCCTCTACATTTCTCCTGGTCCAATTTTGCTTCTTTCTTTATTTTTGCAGCAGTGGCCTCATTTTTATATCTTAAATCAAAATCTCTATGGACGCCTATCGGTTTTCATGCCAGTGGATATTTATTTACCATACTATAAAAACCTCTTGACTTTTATTTTTTTCTTTGATATGCTTTAATTAAAATAGTTTAATTACAGTAGTTGTCCAAAGTCCGAGGTCCTAAGTCCAAAGTCAACATCAGACATAAGACATTGGACGTTGGACTTTGGACACGAGCGACTGAAAGGAGCGAGAGATGAAGATTAAGAGATTTGAGGATATCAAGGGCTGGCAAGAGGGAAGAGTTTTAACCATGATGGTTTATAAAGTTTCCAATGTGGAGAAATTTGCTCGGGATTATGGATTACGGGACCAAACACGTAGAGCGGCAACTTCTGTAATGGCCAATATCGCTGAGGGTTTTGATTCCCAATCAGATGTAGAGTTTATAAGGTTTTTAAGTTACGCTCGTCGTTCAGCATCTGAAGTTCAATCTCATCTTTATGTAGCTCTGGATCAGAAGTACATCACTCAAAAGCAGTTTGATGAAATCTATCAGAAAGCCGTTGAAGCCAAGAATCTCATCAGTGGGTTTATTCGCTACTTAGGCAAAAAGTAATTGACGACCTTGGACCTTGGACCTTGGACCTTGGACATTGGACATTAGACCTTAGTAGGAGAGAGATATGGAAAAGGAACTCATTCTGCTTGGCCTTTTGAAAGAGGGGCCAAGGCACGGCTATGAGTTAAAGAGGATCATTGACGAAAAAATATCCACCTTTGCTCCTTTAAGTTCGGGTTCTATTTACTATACTTTGAAGGGATTGGAAAAGGATGGTCTGGTAAGCATGGCCAGAAAGAGGAAGGGTAACTATCCAGAGAAAGAGGTCTATAGAATAACAAGAAAGGGGGAGGAAAAATTTAAGGAATTACTTAAAAAGACCTGCTTCAATATCAAGAGGCTCTATCGGAGCCTG
The DNA here is from genome assembly GCA_018903055.1 of bacterium. Lineage (GTDB taxonomy): Bacteria > UBP18 > UBA7526 > UBA7526 > UBA7526 > DRGV01. The sequence continues at coordinate 1,783 of JAHIPW010000157.1, read as the reverse complement.
GATATCGTCTTGTACTTCATGAATTGTCTCCAACCAGAAGAAGTAATAGCGGGCTTAAGAAATAGGATTGGGCAAATTAAAGGAATAAGAGAAGAGATTAAAGGAATCTATAAGAAAATAAGAAAAGAGAAACAACCTTATTACATCCAGGCCATTGCTCAGAGAAATATAAGGTTTATGGATGAAGAGACAAAATGGATGAAGGATTTCATTCAGAAAATAAGGAAGATGGCGTGAAGATATTTCTGATCGACCCTCCCCATAAGATATGGAGTGAGATGAGGGGCTGGGTACCGGCTCCCGCCCTGACCGCCTTAGGGGCCTATCTGGAGAAGGATTTTGATATCCGGGTTCTGGACTGTTCCGTGATGGAGCATCCCTGGAGAGACCTGGAAGAGGCCGTTAGGAAAGATAGGCCAGAGGTAGTGGTAATAACCAATATTGCCCTTATGTTCTACTATGATACACTGAATGCTGCCAAACTTGTAAAGATGGTCAATTCCAAGACAAAGATAGTGGTTGGTGGCCCCGACCCCTCTCTAATTCCTGAGGAATTTCTAAGGGCATCAAATGGTAATATTGACTTCATTGTGGTGGGAGAGGGAGAGATTACTGCCTACGAGTTATTGAAAGCCATCGAGAGAAAAGGAGAAGATTTCTCTAAGATAAAGGGATTGGCCTATCTTGAGAATGATAAGCATGTCTATACTGGAGATCGGGAATTCATTAAGGATTTAGATACCTTGCCCATGCCTGCCTATCATCTCTTTCCTATGGATAATCCCATGTATGGCATACCGGCCTTCATGCCTTCCCATACCGTAGCCATCTGTACTAGCCGGGGTTGTCCCTATAGATGTACTTTCTGTTCCCAAACCGTGATGTGGAGGCATACCTGGAGGGGAAGGAGCGCCAAGAGGGTAGTGGATGAAATAGAATTATTAGTCACAAAATATAAGAAGCGAGGGATTCTGATAGGGGACAATGACTTTTTACTAAACAGGAAACGGAATATCGAGTTCTGTGATGAGATAGAAAGAAGAAAGATTAAAATAAATCACATCTGGGTCCAGGCCAATCCGGCTCATATTATTAGGGATAAGGATTTGCTTCCTAGATATAAAAAGGCGGGTATCTTCATGACCCTACTGGGAACAGAGTCTGCTACCCAGAAGATTGTGAATAAGTATCATAAGCCTATGGGAGTAGAGCAGAACATCGAGGCCTTCAAACTATTGAGGAAGAATAAGATCCTGGTCTTAGCGAGCATGATGATTGGCGGGGAGTATGAGACCATAGAGACTATAAATGAAATGGCCAGACTGGGCAGGAAGTATGGCGACTTCCCCACCTGGGCCCATGCCACTCCCTTCCCGGGAACAGCCTACTATGAGGAGTGTAAAAAAAGGGGGCTCATTGAAGTGACCGATTACCGGAAGTATAACTGGGCCCATGCCATTACTTCCTCCCGAACATTATCCCGAGAGGAATTGGAAAAGTTGCGCATCGGACTATTCCAGAGAGTTTATGGCTTCAGATTATTTCTGAAGGCCCTCTTCTATCCCAATCCAGATGTGCGCCGATACCAAAGGTTTGCTGCCAGCGAGTGGCTGGCAAGGCAGATATTCAAGAGACCCTGGGTGGCAGCGAATTATCAGAGCTTTGAGGATTATATGAAGGGACACGAAACAACACCCCATACCATCGCCTCTGGCGAGCTACGGGGCAGGCGAAATAGCACGAACCAAGTGAAGGCAAAATAACACACGAAACTACACGAATC
>JAHIPW010000156.1 GCA_018903055.1 bacterium | reverse complement strand
TGGCGCGTTAGTCCAGCTGGTTTAAGACGCCGCCCTCTCAAGGCGGAGATCACGGGTTCGAATCCCGTACGCGCTACCAGTAATCTTCAAAAGGAGGTATAATTATGGGCAAAAGGATTATTTTAGGCATTGGAATTGCAGTGATTTTTACTATGGCTGCCTTCTATGGCATTTACACGTTCTACCCAGAACCAAAACGAGGTAACTATGTAACTGTTACTTCTAAGCAAGTAAAAAAAGCCCTCGGGGAAGAGAAAACAGCTCTTAAAAAAGAACGTAAAGAACAACAGAGCAAATACCGTGAAGCGCGCAATCGGTGGTCACGAAATGTATTTTTTATATGCTTACCGATTGGGTTAATAGCTTTAATAGTTGGAATCTGGCTCAAGGTTCAACCAGTAAGCGGAGGCCTTATGGGTGGTGGAATATTAACCCTTATTGGCGGAGCTGGATTTTACTGGGAACAGATAGGACAATTGGCTAAATTTATTGCACTTGGAATCATCTTAATATTTCTTATCTGGCTGGGGTATAAGAAACTGGGTGTTCGAACAAAATAATAGAGATATAGTAAAGATTCGGATGAAAGATTTGAAATGGCACTTACTTATGTAGAGATAGAACAAGAAAAAAGCTATAAGATATTCCTTCTCTTCGCCATTCTGATTATCTTCTATTTCCTGACGGCTCTAATACTTGGCTATATCCTAAAATTTTTTATCGCATTTAAAATAGCATTATCTGATCTGGGTTTCGCGGGTCATAGTATTCGTTTTACTCTAACCCCAGTCCAGATTCTGTCTATCTTTCTCGTCTCTTTAGCGGCAGCCATAATCCATTTGCGTTTTTCTTTAAATAGATTATTGGAGAAGTTCATCCTTCGCCTGGGAGCAAAGCCCTTAGATAGAAAGGACCGCTATCACCAGAGGCTGAGGAATATCGTAGAAGAGGCCTCGGTTGCCATTGGCAGCCGCTATCAGATTAGAGGAACGGTCTTGCCCACCCTGGCCATGAATGCCTTTGCCCTAGCAGACTTTAATAATAATGCAGTTATCGGAGTAACTGAAGGTCTTATCTCAAGGCTGAATCGCTCGCAACTGGAGGCCGTAGTAGCCCATGAGACGGCCCATATCGCTCAGGGGGATTGCCTTCAGAATACCATTACCTGTTCCCTCTTCGGAGTCTATTCCCTGATTCTTTCTAAGATAAGGAATCAATTTGAGAGTAGAGGGAGGCGCTACTACGGAAGAACGGGCGCCCAGGCAATGGCCTTGATGGTAGTGACTTATCTTACCCTCTCTATTTTTCAGGGTATGGCTCGCTTTATAAAGCTCACCATCTCCCGGCAGAGGGAGTATCGCGCCGATGCCACCGCGGTCCGCATTAGCCGAAATCCATTAGGTTTAGCAGAAGCCCTTTATGAAATCTCCAGAAATTGGAGGGGCTCAGGCGACATCGGTGATGGTCTGGAATCCCTCTTCATTATGAATCCCAGAGCAAACGAATTGGATGAGAGTGAAGGTTTGCGGGCCGACCTCTTTTCCACCCATCCTCCAATAAGTAAGAGAATAAAGATACTGCTCGCTATGGCCCATAGTGAGATCAAGGTTTTGGAGGAAAAGAGAAGGGCCAGGGAAAGATTAAAGAAAGCGAGGAGGGCGCCCAAAAAGTTGCCCTTAGGAAGAGGCACTTGGTATGCACATACTAAAGAGGGAGATTGGAAGGGCCCCTATACCCTGCCTCGGATTGTGGCTCTCTCCTGGTTCAGGCCCAACTCCTGGGTATATCAGAAGGGCAAGGGAAAGGCGGAGCGTGCCTTCCGAAATCCCTCACTCTCCAGGATGCTCGCTAAACGCATCAAAGGCAAGGCGACCGGAAATCTGATATGTCCTGGATGCAATCAGTATCTCCTAGAGAAAGAGTATGAGGGCACAACGGTATATCGTTGCATGTTCTGTGGTGGCAAATTCTTAGAGAATGATAAGGTAACACGCATCCTACTGAGAGAGGAAAAAGTATTTCCGGAGCGCACACTGAAGTTGGCCAAAGAGATGGTGGGCAAGAACGTTAAGAGGTATACCATCAAGAAGTGGAAGGAATTGCCCAAAGAATTTCCCCAACTCAAATGTCCCAGCTGCCTTAAAGAGATGCGCCGCACCTTCTACAGCCTGGCCTATCCTATTAAGGTAGACAGATGTTATGGATGTCAGGCAACCTGGTTCGATAAGGATGAACTGGAGATCCTCCAGTGCGCCATAGAGAATAATTTAGCAGGACAAAGAATAACTTAATCTAAGATTTTATCCGTGGCATTGCCTGATTTATTCAAGCACCCTACGATGCCAACGAAGTGCATCGTGTAATCCGTGTTTTTAAACTCAAGCAGTAAGTGAAGTAAGAAATCCGTGTTTAAGGAGGTGACTTATGATTATTTATGTTTTGATAGTGGTCGTTATTATCCCGATACTCTGGGCAGTCATTACCTACAATCGCCTTATCTCCCTTCGGGCTCACTTGAAGAATGCCTGGGCGGGGATCGACGTCCAGCTTAAAAGAAGGTATGACCTCATCCCCAATCTGGTGCAAACGGCCAAGGGGTATCTGAAGCATGAGCGGGAGGTTCTGGAGAATGTGATTAAGGCCCGCACCCAGGCGATCAGTGCTTCCGGGGTTCAGGACCAAGCCAAGGCAGAGAATTTCCTCACCCAAACCCTAAAGAGCCTCTTCGCAGTAGTGGAGAATTATCCTGACCTGAAGGCCAATCAGAATATGCTCACCCTACATGAGGAACTTACCTCAACAGAGAATAGGGTATCTTTTGCCCGAAACCATTACAACGATTGGACAGCGAAACTCAATATCGCCATCCAGCGCTTTCCCACCAGGATCATCGCCAATCTCTTTAATTTCAAGAAAGCAGACTTCTTTGAGATAGAGGATGTCTCTGTAAGGCGGGCTCCGGAAGTAAAATTTTAGAAGAGGTCTCTGAAAAATCTTCAGAGCCCTCTGATGACAGTGATTATTAAATGATTGTGGTAATAAAATTACCAATGGGATGGAAATCACTGCCAATGCTTAGTTTATTTATGCTCTCTAGGATGCTAACGGAGTGCATCCTGTAATCTGTAATCCATCTGTGTTAATCGGTGAATTAAATGAAAGAAGCAATAAAGAAAGCAAAGGTCTTGATGGAGGCCCTACCCTATATCAAATCATTCTATGATAAAATAGTGGTCATTAAATATGGAGGAAGCGCCATGATTGATGAGGATCTGAAGCGAAGCGTCATCCAGGACAT
>JAHIPW010000155.1 GCA_018903055.1 bacterium | reverse complement strand
AGCCAGGTTCTCCCGGATTCTGGAGAAGTATACCACGACCACCACTGCCAAATTGGGCGAACTGGCCAATGGAAGTGAAGTTACCCTGGGGGGAATAATAACTACTCTTCGCCTCATCACTACCAGGAACGGAAAACGGATGGCCTTTGCTGGTTTAGAGGACCTGAAGGGAAGAGTGGAAGTCGTCGTCTTCCCCGATGTCTATAATCAAGAGGCCTCCCTGGTAAGGAAAGAGACCATGCTCATTGTCGAAGGAAGGGTGGATAGGAGTGGTGAGATGGCAAAGGTCATTGCCTCTCAGATCCTTCCCATGGAAGAGGCAGAGGAGCTCTTGACGAAGACGGTTCACATCAATATGACCACCACGGGATTGGATGGAGAAATGCTCAATCCCCTAAAGAAAATTTTGCTTAAGCATCCCGGAGAGGCGAAGGTCTATCTCCATCTCAGGACCACCCATCATGGGGAGGCGGTGATAAACCCTGGCCCCAGGATTAAGGTAAAAGCGACCCTGGAGTTTAAAAAAGAGATTGAGGAGCTATTAGGAGAAGGAACTATTTACTACAGCGCTTGACCCCGCACCTTTTATCCATTCAAGGTGTTAAAATAAAAAATGAACCCCGCCCCTTCCTTGTCTGCGGTTGGGATTTGAGGAGAAGAAGGAGCGGGGTGAATATTGAAAAGGTGCGGGGTTGACGAAAACTACTTCGTGTAGTATAATAAACACGGATTAGCACGGATAACAATACGGATTACAGGATGCACTTCGTTAGCATCCTAGAGAGCATAAATAATTAAGCATTGACACGGATAAATCAGTGCCCATCCGTAAAGAATCAGTGATTATCCGTGTTAAAAAGGAGGAAAAAGAGATGCCATTAGTGACTACGAAGGAGATGTTGAAGAAAGCCCAGGCAGAAGGGTATGCAGTAGGGGCGTTCAATGCCAATAACCTGGAAATCATCCAGGCCATTATTGAAGTAGCGGAGGAGGAGAGGGCGCCGGTGATCCTGCAGGCTTCTCAGGGAGCAATAAAGTATGCTGGTCTGGAGTACATCGTAGCCATGGTTAAGACCGCAGCAGAGAAGGCAACCATTCCCGTGGCTCTACATCTGGACCACGGGACAGATTATCTTCAGAATATCAAGTGCCTCAGGGCAGGCTTTACCTCTCTCATGTTTGATGGTTCGAAACTACCCTTTGATGAGAATGTTGCCCTGACCAAGAAGGTCTGCGAGATGGCCCATGCGGTGGATATCCCAGTAGAGGCAGAGATAGGCCAGATTGGAAAGGCTGGCGGCGATGAACCGGGAGTGGCTATAGAGAAGGCCCATGAGTTCTATGCCAAGCCAGAGGAAGCTCAGCGTTTCGTGGAATTGACCGGTCTGGATTCCTTGGCAGCAGCGGTGGGAACAATACATGGCTGTCGGACTCCCTTTGCTAAATTAGACATTCCCAGAATAGAGAAGATTCGGGAATTAACTAAGGTTCCTTTGGTATTACATGGTGCCAGCGGCTGCAATGATGAAGAGATTAAAAAGGGAATCGCTGCTGGGATGAGCAAAATAAATATCGATACCAGAATAAGGATGGCCTTTGTCAAGAAGACCAGAGAGGTCTTAGCCGAGAAACCGGATGAAATCGATCCCAGAAAAATCCTGGGTCCAGCGAAGGAAGCGGTTAAGGAAGTGATCAGGGACAGGATGAGACACTTCGGCTGCAACAAGAAGGCATAGCGACGAGATGTAAGCAGATAGGAAGCCGATGCAAACAGATACAGACGAGAAATATCTACATGAAGAACTTACCTATAAGATCATCGGGATTTTAATAAAGGTTCATAATACCTTAGGCTGTGGTTTTCCAGAAAGAATTTACCAGCGGGCAGTAGTAGAGGATCTAAAACGTGAAGACTTAAAAGTTGAAATAGAAAAAGAGATTGAGATAGTTTATCACGCTAAAGTTATTGGTAAGTATAAATTGGATTTAGTTGTAGAAGATAAAATCATATTAGAATTAAAGGCGGCCACAACAACTGCCAAAATATTTAAGGATCAATTAATTTCCTACTTGAAAGGAACATCTTATCAAGTAGGAATTCTGGCTAATTTTGGTACCCCTAAACTGGAATACTTTCGTCTATTTCGGGCCAAATAAATCTGTCTAAATCAGTTTTTTATCTGTTTAAATCTCGTTGCTAAGGAGGAGAAATATGGCAAAACGGATTGGGATATTGACTGGAGGGGGAGACTGTCCGGGATTGAACCCGGCCATAAGAGGAGCAGTGGCCAGAGCCTTCGATTATGGTTTTGAAGTCATTGGAATATTGGAAGGATACAAGGGCCTCATTGAGGGAAAGAGTAAGCCCTTGAAACTAAAGGATGTGGAAGAAATCGTCGGTAGAGGAGGTACTATTCTGGGGACCTCAAGGATCAATCCCTTCAAAGAGAAGGGAGGGGTAGAGAAGTCCTTAAAGAACATTAAGAGGCTCAAACTCGATGGGCTCATCGCCATGGGCGGTGAGGATACCCTGGGCGTAGCGAACAGACTATATAAGGAATGTAAGGTAAAGGTGGTGGGCGTTCCCAAGACTATGGATAATGACCTATCTGCCACAGACTATACCTTTGGTTTCGATACCTCAGTGACCATTGCTGTCGATGCCGCGGAGAGATTAAGGGATACTGGAAGATCTCACAGGCGAATAATGATCTTAGAGGTCATGGGAAGGCACGCTGGCTGGGTGGCGTTATTCACCGGCATGGCTTCTGGGGCCGACTGGATTCTCATCCCCGAGGAAAGAGTAGATATCGATAAGATGTGTAGGCACCTAAAGAAAGTTCATAAGAGAAAGAACTATGCCTTAGTGGTAACCTCTGAGGGAATAAAGATTCCCGGAATGGGGGCGGAAAAGGAGAAATTAGACCAGTTCGGCCATATGATATTGAGGAAGAGGGGGGTGGGAGAGGATCTGGCAACAATAATAAAGGAGAAGACCGGGCTCGAAACCAGGGCATCGGTCATCGGTCACATCCAGAGGGGAGGGCCTCCTACCTTATTTGATAGGATGCTGGGAACGAGGTGTGGGGTAAAAGCAGCCGATTTAGTGGCTAAGAAAAAGTTTGGGAGGATGGTTGCTTTAAGGGGAAACGAAATAATCGATGTTCCCTTAGAAAAAGCAGTAGCAAAATTGAAGACCGTAGATAAGAAATGGCGGGACTTAGCAAAGGTCTTCTTCAAGTGACACGAATCAACGCGAACTGTCAGACAATAACGCAATAAACAAAATACGCCTGTCCGCCGTTAGTGTGGCGGAAATCAACGCGAATTGCAACCGCAAAAGCGCAAAAGAAAACTGAAAGACGCAAAGAAAAAGCCAAAACGCGAATACACGCGAATAAGAAAAGACGCACCTGCCCCGTGGGAGTCCGTCCGACAAAGACGGACGGACGACTTTACGGGGAATAAGAGAAAGCGGTGCCAGAGTGGTGGAATTGGTAGACACGCTGGACTCAAAATCCAGTGGGGCTTAAACCCTGTGTCGGTTCGACTCCGACCTCTGGCACCAAATTTTTAGGATATTGATTATGTTATCTACGAAACATGGAAAGCTAATTTTTTTCATTATTTTTCTCTTCATTCTTTTCTTGCTCCCCACTCCGCGATTAAAACTCCTCGATGGAGTAACTGGCCTGCCCGTGGAAGGATACAAGATAAAGATTCCTCCGGTCGCCTATATCCTTGAGCCCTTTGTGGGAACCTCCCAATATTTCTGGCGTTCTACAAATTTTAGATTTCAGACCCTCTCCTGGCTGGCCTGGATAGTTATCTTCTATCTTCTCTTTAATTTGAAGAGAAGAGTTAATCTTCTCAAAGAATTAAGGGGGCTATTTAAGGTCATCATATCCTTTACTTTAATCTGCCTTTTTATTACCTTGGCACCTCTTCCAAAGTATAGCTTACAGCCAGAAAGTTCTGAGGAAATCTTAGTCGATCTCCACAGCCACACTACCTATTCCCATGAAGGGATTGCTACTCCAGAAGAGAATATAAGATGGCACTTGGCTCACGGCTTTGATGTCTGGGCGATTACCGATCATCCCCGGACATTAGAAGGGGCGAGAAGAGCGAAGGAGATAGCCAAAGAAAAATATCCTCAAGCAGTAATTATTACTGGGCAGGAGGTAAAGTGTTACACGGGAAAGCAGGGAGAAAACTTCCTCCTTCTGGGAATTGATGAGGTAGTAGATGAACGGAAATACGGTAGAGAGATCGCTAAGGTTACCCACTTAGTTCATGAGAAATACAAAGGAGCGGTCATCGTCCCCCATTGGTGGCGGAAAAAATTCCATACTTTAGAAAAACTGGCTAATTCTGGAGTGGACGGGTTTGAAATTTATACCGCTCGCGTCCTGGGGCCTGAGGAATCTATTCGGGAAGCGATCAAGAATGTCTGCCAGAAAAATAATCTTATCATGATAGGGTCGAGTAACTGGCATGGTTGGGGAAGCGCCTCTCACATCTGGACTTCAGTCCATATAGAGAACTGGTCAAATCTAAACAACAAAGAAAGAGAAGAAGCAATTGTTACCGCTCTACGCAATAGAAAAACGAATCTATTCAAAGTAATTCTCTATGATAGGATTGAACCCCAGAATAGGCTAAGATATCTCTTCGAGCCATTTGTAGGAATGTTCTACTACTTCTCCAGTTTAAATAGTCCCCAACTCCTATCTTGGATTATCTGGTCAATTATATTCTATTTCCTTTTGTACCTCATTAGGATAAGGCCTATATTTTTAAATTTAGCGGTAATTGGAATAGCTCTCCTTCTCTTTTCTAAGGGAGTTATATTCTTAAATCTTTGGGTTCGCTATCTGGAATATAATGAAACCCTCTTTGTTTTAGGAAATATCCTTTTATTCTCTGGGGCTCTTCTTCTTATTATGGCCATCCTTCCTCTTGTCCATAAGAAATTACAAGTTACAAGTAACAAGTAACAAGTAACAAGTAAATAAGTGAATAAGTGAATAAGTGAATAAGAACGTTAAGCGTTAAGGGTTTTTTGGCTTTTTGGTGGGCAAGTTTCCAGACTTCAAGATTCTCAAAACTTTCAATCTTATCACTCAAATTCTTCACCGCTTAACGCTTTTCCGCTTTTCGCTTAACCCTCTTTTTTGCATTTTACATTGGTGGTAATCCATGAGGTTTGGGGCTCATATTTCCATTGCCGGAAAGATATATCAGGTGGCAGAGAGGGCAAAGAGGATAGGCTGCAACACTGCTCAGATTTTTTCCCGGAACCCACGGGGATGGCAACTGAAGGAACTCCTTTCCGATGAGGTAAAAAGATTAAAGGATGATTTAGAAAGATTTGACATTCATCCCCTCATCGTCCATATACCCTATCTTCCCAACCTTGCTTCTCCTAAAATTGGATTATATCTCAAATCAGTAAATGCCTTAGAAGAAGATTTAAAAAGATCCGAGGTCTTGGGAGCACCCTATCTCGTTACTCATATCGGAAGCTTTGGTGAATCCAGTCGGGAAGAAGGGTTGGAGAGGGTGAGTGAAGGAATAAATACCGCTTTTAACAGGATTAAGAATGAGGTCATACTTCTTTTAGAAAATACCGCCGGGGCAGGAAGAGAACTGGGCAGCAGATTCGAAGAGATTGCAAAAATCATTGAGAATATCAAAGAAAAAGAAAGAATTGGGATTTGCCTCGATACCTGCCATGGTTTTGTTAGCGGATATGATTTTAGGACGAAAAAGGCCGTTTCTGAAACTTTAAAATTATTTGATAATTTAATTGGCTTGAAGAAATTAAAGGTTGTCCATGCCAATGATTCAAAGTCTCCCATGGGTTCCCGTATCGATCGCCACTGGCACATTGGGAAGGGATATATCGGAGAGGAAGGCTTCCGGGCCCTATTGCATCATCCAGCAATGAGAAATCTACCAATCATCATTGAGACCCCCTTTAAAGAATCAGGGGACGATGTAAGCAACTTAGCAATTCTCCGGAAATTAGCCAAATGATTACTTACAAAAGTTTAAATAATGTGCTATACTTTGAACATAAGCTGTTAGAGAGTAATGGAGAAAGTGAGCAGGTGAGATGAAACGGGGAGACGGAAAAAGGGTGAAACGGAGTAAGGGGGTAAGGGAGTAACGGGGTAACACCGATTCCTCGACTCAGAGAAGTTGAAAAAAAGGAGGGAGAAGGGAGAAATGATAAAGAAAGAAGTGGAGAAGATTCTGGAGAGGACAAGGAAAAGCCTGATCAGGGATTTGGAAGAGGCAAAGAAAAGGCTGGCAGAGTTTAGGAAGAGGACGACCACCTTGGCTAAAAAGGCGAGAGAAGAGGTGGGAAAGACAGCCAGGATTAGTAGATTGAGGTTGGAGACTATTCCTTTGGTCCAGGGGATGGATAGAAAATTGAAGGAGTTGGGGAAGAAGACCCACCATCTGGTCAAGAGCGGAAAGATCTCTGAGAAAGGATTAAAGTCTCTGAGTGAAGAGATAAAGAATCTGGAGACAAAGATTCGAAGGAAAGAGAAAGAGATCAAAAAAGTAAGGAGATAAAGTAATCTTTGAAATGAATAAAGGAAGAGGCATAACCCTTATTGAACTCATGGTGGTCATAGTTATCATGGGATTGATAGCATCTATTGCTGCGGTGAAGATCCTTCCCCATCGCAAAGAGGAAGTAAGGGTAAAGGCAGCCAAAGCAGAGATGGATATCTTCAGCATCTCTTTGGAAATGTATCGCCTCACCATCGGCCATTTTCCCTCTACGAGTCAAGGCCTTCCCGCTCTAGTGAAGAAACCGTCTGCTGAATCAGGTGAGAACCTTGATGCCTGGAATGGGCCGTACATAAAGTATCGAAGATTTGCTGTCACTACCGGCGGGGGATGCGGCTGCAAGCCGGCGACAGTAGAGGAGCCCACAGATCCCTGGGGGAATAAGTACGTCTATCAGCGCAATAATGACGGCTCCTGCGATATCATCTCTTATGGAAAGGATGGGGTAGCAGGAGGAACGGGTTGGAATGAGGACATTGTGAGAACCTGTATCAAATAAAAAATATTTAGAAATGGAAAAAGCCGTCTTTTTAGGCGGCCTTTTTTATTCTCCAATATTTATTACTTCTCTCTCTTTAGACACGGATTTCTTTGTTCTGCTCACTATTTAGGATTAAATACACGGATAATTATGGATAAATCTGTGTCAATCCGTGCTGTTATCTGTGTGCATCCGTGTTATGGTGGAGGTGAGGGGATAAGTTTATCTCGAGGGTACCTCCCGAGAGAAACCCCTGACCTTATTTGTTCTTATCAAATTCTCTTTTTTCTGTCTGCTATAATCTTTTATTTCAATTTCACGCCTTCGGGCTATGGACTTATTAGGATGCCTCTCCTGAAAAACTAACTCGACAGGTGTTCTAGCCCTTGTATATCTGCACCCCTTACTCGCATTATGCTTCCGCAGGCGCTGATTAATATTAGGAGTAATCCCAGTGTAGTATGAACCATCGTTGCACTGGAGGATATACACGTACCAGAACTCGCTGGACATTTGGCCCCTCCGCTTCCCTCACGTCATGAGGCTCTAAGCCGCTCCGGGGTTAAGAATCTCTAATTCACTTCGTTCATAAGAGGCTCTAAGCCGCTCCGGGGTTAAGAGTCTCTAATTCACTTCGTTCATAAGAGGCTCTAAGCCGCTCCGGGGTTAAGAGTCTCT
>JAHIPW010000154.1 GCA_018903055.1 bacterium | reverse complement strand
ATATCTCCCGGCACCCTTTTTACTTACTTCTATATTTTTTCATGCGCTGTCGAATTAAAAAATCTATCAGACTATCGGGTAAAATTCTTTTCAGAATCACAAAGAGATAGGCCTCTTTTGTTACCAGATAACGAACCCGAGGTCGTCTGCTCTCTAAGGCCTGAATAATTCTTTTAACCACTGCCTCTGGGGAGGGAATGCGTGGGGAAAGTTCCTTCTCTCGATCCTGAGATATTTTCTGATAAACTTCGTAATGATAGGAAGTTCTATTCTTTTTAATAGGAATAAAATATCCTTGTGCCTTTTCATTGAATTTTGTCCTGATTACTCCGGGCTCAATCAGGGAAACTCGGATTCCACTACTCCTTACCTCATTGCGTAGAGCGTCACTCAGGGCCTCCAGGGCATATTTGGAAGCACTATAGGCCCCAGAATAAGGCACGCTAATGCGACCGGCAACAGAACTGATATTGACAATGCGCCCCCTCCGCTGCCGGCGGAAAATAGGGATAAGCCGGTTGGTAAGCTCCTGCAATCCAAAGACATTGACCTCGAACTGTTGGCGTAGAATCTCACGGGATAAATCTTCTATGGCTCCGCTTTGACCATAGCCGGCATTATTGATGAGGGCATCTAAGTTACCCCCGGTTTCTCCCAGTACCCAATCAACCGTTTCTTTAATGGAATTAGAATCCGAAACATCCAATAGATGACTCTCGAAACCTAAATTCTTCAGTTCTCTAACATCTTCTCTTTTACGGGCAGTGGCAAAGACGCGCCAATTCCTCTTCTTTAGCCCCAAAGCCGCTGCCCGACCGATGCCCGAAGAACAACCGGTTATCAAAACTGTCCTATTTTCCATATTGTTTTTTTCCGATTCCCCGATTCCCCGTTTCACCATCTCACCTACTCACTTTCTCACTTTCCCCTAAAGTCCAGCAGCGGCCAATCCAAACTCTTTCTTGACCCTAATTTTGGCCTTGATGAAATCGCGATGAGAGAGTCGAAAGAGATTAGCAATCTTCCTTATGGTCTCCAGTTCCTTATCATCCAGTTCCTTATCGCTACAGGCCACACGAAAGAGATTCTCTAAAATAGAGATCTTCATCTGGTAATCCAAATCTTTACTTACCTCGTTGGTGAACCGATAGAGGTCTATTCTTTCTCGGGCGGCTTCTTTAATGGCACCCATGACATAGGCCATATCCTCTTCGGAAATCTTGGCATAGGAGGTGAGGATTTCCTCCATCTTCTTCTCTTCTTCAGGCAAGAACTTCTCATCCGCCTCGGCCACCAACCAGAGTAATACCCCTAAGGCAATCTTATCATCTACCTCCTCCGGCTCCACCTCTTCTTCTTTATGAAGAGGAGCGAGAACCTTTCTTCTGAATTCATCCAGAAAACCAGCCATTATTCTCTCTCCTTAATGTGGCCCAAAAGAGGTAATGGTAATAACTCTTCCCTGGGCAATCATATCTTTTATCTTACGTTTCAACCAGAGTTTGATTAAATGCCTGGTAAAAGGTACTAAGGCCATAAAACCTATGAGGTCAGTGACGAAGCCCGGTGTGAGAAGTAATATTCCCCCACAGAGGATCATTACCCCATCAAATATCTTGTCAGCAGGCATCAGGCCTTCATTGATATCCTCCTGTATCCTGCGTAGCATCCTGAATCCCTGGGATCTGACTAAATAAGAAAGCCCCTCGCTGACGCTCAGGAATCTTGTTTTATTCGTTTCACTCATAAAATAGGCCCCCACTACCCCGGTAAGAATAACAATGGTCAGAGTATAGCCTACCCCAATATGTTGCCCAATCTTTATTAGAAGAGCCAACTCGACAACAGGAACTATGGTAAATAGTAAAATCAGATATCCCAACATAACAAACTCCTGCTCTTTCTATTCTCCCAGATGGCGGATGACACCGTATTTCCGAAGCACCACCAGATCTGCCTTTCTGACTGATTGGTCTTCTTTTACCCGGTAATTAACGTCCATGACTTCGACAAACTCCGCGGTATAATCTTTTAGCACCCCGGGATATTCAAATATTTTATCGCCCTTATTCAACTCAAGTACCACCCGGTGACCAATATGTCTTTCCAATAGAGGCTCGAAGGAAGTTCCCGCCGAACCCATTAATTCCTGTTTCATCCGGGAGACCTGTTTATCTTGGGTAGTTAATACCGCCCCGGCGGGAGTGGCTTTTTTGGCCTGGCTGATTAAGAGATTCACTACCTCCATCACCGAGTCTCTTACTGTTTTGAAGACATTCTGTATCTTTCTTTTAAACTTTCTTAAGAAGTTAGGATGATAGGTTCTTTTTAATTCCTTCCCCCTTTCTTTTTTGCCCCGTTCACTTAATTTATCATGGTAGCGAACCAAGGCCTGAATGTTAGCATACTCGTTTTTATAAAGGATGTAACTCGTCTCATCGTGTCCCTCTTTATCTTTGTGCTTGTCAGGATAATTTAACTCCAGACCCGTATTCTCCACTCTCAATTTACCCCAAACTGTCTTGCCACTGGTTTCCTCCAGGGTTATCAGATCGTCCCCGAAATCCTTCAGACATTTATCCCTACTTCTTTTACTTACAAAAGCAGCAATGAGTGTTGATAGGACAATAAAAATTATGGTTACGGCAAATGTATCAGGCATAATAGCCTCCTTTCAAGATAAGAACCTTTCGCTTCGCTCAAGAACCTTGTTTCTTCACTGCGTTCAGAAATAAGAAAACCTTTCGCTTCGCTCAAGAACCTTGTTTCTTCACTGCGTTCAGAAATAAGAAAACCTTTCGCTTCGCTCAAGAACCTTGTTTT
>JAHIPW010000153.1 GCA_018903055.1 bacterium | reverse complement strand
TGAAGATGACCTCAAAGAAACCCTCTCTATTTGCTAAGGACTTTTCTCTATCATAAAGATGCCTATGAGTAGTCTTGTGATAAAAAAATAGACTGTTGGAATCTATTCTCTTGCGGCTTAATTTTACTTTTACGGGAAGGAGCATCTCTTTCAAGGGCTGATAACTAATCTTGATTTCTCCTTCTAAATTAACAAGAATCCGAACCTTATACCGCTCTTTCTGAAATTCTGTTTTCAAAGCTACCAGTCTTTTTTTTACATTTTCTAAATCCAGAGATATCTGAAAATAATGAGCGGAATTTGTAAGCCTATTAAGATGTAAGTCTAAAAGGTGAAAACCTTTCTTTCGCTCCCAACGGATACTTTCTATTAGACTAAACTGAGGAAATTCGTGGGTTAAAAAATGAGCCTTTAAATGCGCCTCTTTATACTCCTGATTTTGCCATGAGTCATATACGATTCCTCCACCCACACCCATCTCTCCCTTTCCATCTTTGATTAAAATTGTTCTTATTGCGACATTAAAACAGGCCTCATGATAAGGGGATATGTATCCGATAGCCCCGGTGTATATATAACGAGGCTCTTTTTCTAATTCAGCGATAATCTTCATGGTGCTTATCTTGGGAGCTCCGGTTACCGAACCGGAAGGAAATAGGGCTTGAAATATTTCTTTGAAAGATGTTCCTTTTTTCAAAAAACTCTTCATGGTGGATGTCATTTGATGCAAAGTCCGATACTTTTCTACCTCAAATAATTCTTCAACCACAACCGTCCCTATCTTCGAAATTCTTCCTAAATCGTTCCTCAGAAGGTCAACAATCATAACATTTTCCGCACGATTTTTAATATCATTTTTAAGCCAATATATTCTTTCTTCATCTTCATTCAATAAGTAACCGCGCGATACCGTGCCTTTCATAGGCCTGACCCTAATTTTATTTTTCTCTAAACGGAAGAAGAGTTCTGGTGATAGAGAAAGAATATATTCTTTACCGGTATTAAGAAATGCCAGATAAGAAGTGGGTTGTGCTCTCCGTAGATTTAAATAAAATTCTAAAATATTCCCTTGAAAATCAAACTTATATTTAAAAGTAAAATTAACCTGATAAGTCTGCCCTTCTTCTATCTGCCTTTTTATCTTCCTAATGCAGGAATAATATTCAGTTTCATTCAGATCAGACCTTAAGTTTTTTAGCTCATAATAAGGAATCCTCTCGCTATCGCCCGAGAACCTTGTTATTCGGGCTTTCTTAGTAGAGGGGGCAAGCGAATGCGCGCCCTCATAATGTGTAGAACGCCCCTTAATTTTTTCTAAGGGTTTGTTGTGGTTTTTGTGGTCAAAAATCAAAGGTTCTCTACAAACACCCAGCCAAACTAACGGAGAACTACTATGCTTAGGCCTAAATTCAGATAAAGAAGGCTCTAGAAAATAACCAAACTCATAAGAAAAGAAACCAGCAAGCCAAAATCCCATCTGGAGATAGTCTTCCATCTTTCTGAAGAACAAGTTTAAATCATCACCTGGGTAGAAAAGAAGAAAATCACAAAAAGAGGGAAATAGTAGGGATTTTTCATTCTGGGAACTAAAACGAGTAGTTTCAAGAAAAACAAAGGGAAAAGAGATATGAGGATTAATTAGGTAATTTAAATCCTTTTCGGTAAAGGGGGTAAATTTATTCATCAAATTTTACCGTGCTTAAAGAGGGATGATACATCTGTCTCACTTACTGGACTTTTACATTTCCCGTCTTACGTTATATGTTGAAGAATAGAAGGCTATCCGGGTATCGGGTTATCCGGGACTGGGGAACCCGGGTATCCGGATATCTGGATCTCCTAGTCCCTGATCGCCGGATTACCGGGTAACCTTGACTGGCTGACGATGAACGGCAAATCTGCAAAAGTCAAATTACTCCGATGCGTCTTCTCTCCGCCAAGAGAATAATGTCTCTCAATTCTTCGATATTGCGCGCCTTTAACCAATTCTTATCGAAGTCTTTATCCTGGGCAATCTGGGCAATGGCTGCCAGGGCACGGAGGTAGAAATTGCGTTCGTCAGGAGAACCGACAAGAACAAACATGGTGTGTACCGGTTGGGGGATATCAGGGAAGATAATCCCTTCTTTGCAGCGGACTAAGAGAATGTCAAACTTTTGCACTCCTTTGACAATGACGTGTGGTATAGCCAGCCCGGGGGCGATCACGGTGCTGGTCTGCCTTTCCCTCTCCATAAAGAGGTCAAAGAGGGTCTTTTCATCTATCCCAATGCGTTGAGAGAGAGTATCCACTACCTTTCTAAATATCTCTTCCGCTGATATAGTATAGTCTATATCTAAAATCTCACAATTCTTTATAAGATGGTCAAACCTATCCTCAATGATTTCGTCCCGCTCAATCAGGATCTCTTTTAATTCGCTCTGTAGTGTAGTACCTGCTATCTCTTTGGCGGTAATGCGTTGAATAACATGCATCAGCGCCGATCGGCGTTCTACCTTAGCCCGGGCATAAATCAAATACCACACCAAACCAGCAGCAATAAAAAGGGCGCTGAAGGATAAAACCAAACCTCCCATCTCCACCAGCAAGAAGCCGCATCCTAAAATGCCCGCTATCTGTATGCCCGGATAAAGGGGGGAACGAAACTTCGGTCGATAACTCTGTATCTTGCTTTCTCGCATAATGATTACGGCAACATTTGCCAAGATGTAAAGTAGGATCAACAATGCCGAGGCAATCTTTACTAAAAACTCTAATTTTAAAAACCATATGGCCAAGGACATAACTGCGCCCGTAAAGAATATGGCATAGTGCGGGGTCTTGAATTTAGCATTTATCCTTTCAAAAAATGCCGGGAGGAGCCTATCCCGGCTCATTGCTAAGGGATAGCGGGAGGAAGACATAATGGAAGCATTGGCCGTGGTGGCAAAGGCCAAAAGTGCAGCAACTGCCATAATGGTAACTCCGGCACCACCAGAAAAAACCTTAGCGGCATCCGAAATGGGGGTAAGGCTAAGCTTTAATTGATCTGCGGGGAGAAGATCTGCGGGGAGAAGACCAGCGGTCACGAATACCACCAAGCCATAGAAAATCCCCACAATAATCAGGGAAAGAATCATTCCCAGGGGGATATTTCTTCCGGGATTTTTTATCTCCTCGGCAATGGAAGCAACCTTGACCAATCCTCCATAAGAAATAAAGACTAAGCCAGCAGTAGCAAATATCGAACCTAGGCCAAAAGGTGCAAAAGGAACATATTTCTCAATATGGATGGAAGGGAAGCCAAAAGATACATAAAAGAGCAGAGCAGCAAATAAACCCAAAACCATAGTCACCTGCCACTTGGCTGCTTCTTTTATACCCAGGAAATTGAGAATAATAAAAAGAAAGCAAAACGAAAGAGCAAGGGGTTTTATGGGAATAGGTAAGACCAGCTCTACATAGGCTGCCATACCGATAAGGGCAAAGGCACCTTTAAGGCCTAAAGAAAACCAACTGCTTAAACCTCCAATGACCCCAGCAACAGACCCCATGCTTCTGGATATATAAAAATAGTCACCCCCGGCCTTAGGCATGGCAGTAACCAGTTCTGCTTTGCTAAGCACTGTAGGTACAGCCAAAAAAGAGGCCAATATGTAGGAAAGGAATAAAGCGGGACCGGTCTTTACAAAAGCAATGGCGGGCAAAATAAAGAGGCCGGAAC
>JAHIPW010000152.1 GCA_018903055.1 bacterium | reverse complement strand
CCTCTAACTTAACGTGATACGCCACTTTGCTCTCCTATAAGGTAAGATGAAGTAAGAAGTAACAAGTAACAAGTAAAAATTGAAAAACAGTTGACCGATTTCCGTCTTCTACTGATCACTGATCACCGATTACCGACTACTGACTATCGACTATTGACTATCGACTTTCCTATATGCCCATTACCCTCTTTACTTCTTCTAAGGTCTGCTTGGCGATGCTATTTGCCTTTTTCCTTCCCTCTCTTAGAATCTTATCGATTTTCTCTGGGTTTTCTAAAAGTTCT
Source organism: bacterium (assembly GCA_018903055.1). Taxonomy (GTDB): domain Bacteria; phylum UBP18; class UBA7526; order UBA7526; family UBA7526; genus DRGV01. Next base: position 2,786 of record JAHIPW010000152.1, on the reverse strand, counting down.
TTCCGCTTTCTATGAAAGTCAGAGAGGGCACTCACCAAGGTATTGGCCAGGTTCTTTTTACACTCCTTACAGCCCATCTCTGCCTTCTTACACTTCTCTCTAATCTTGGAGACATCTTTTCGGCTATAGATTTGATGGAACTTGAAGATGGTACAGATATCAGGATGACCCTTATCCGTCAAGGTCTTTCTCGCCGGGTCAGTAATCGCTCCCCCTATCTTCTCTTTGATTACTTCATCGCTGTCAGAGAGATAGATGCAGTTGTTATAACTCTTGCTCATCTTCCTTCCGTCTATTCCGGGAAACCGGGGAACCTTAGTCAATTTCGCTTGAGGGATGGGAAAGATATCCTGGTATAAGTGGTTGAACCTTCGGGCAATCTCCCGGGTCAGTTCCAGATGGGGCAACTGATCCTCTCCTACTGGAACCACCCCTGCCTTATAAATTAGGATATCTGCTGCCTGGAGGACGGGATAGCCCAGGAAGCCATAGGTTCTGAGGTCTTTTCCCTTAATCTCTTTTAACTGTTCCTTATATGTAGGGCACCTCTCTAACCAGGGAATGGGAGTAAACATGGATAAGAGGAGATATAATTCAGAATGCTCCGGGATCTGCGACTGGATGAAGATGGTCGCCTTCTTAGGATCGATGCCGCTAGCCAGCCAATCGATGACCATCTCCTTAATATTTTTCTTTATTTCTCTGGTATCTGCGTAATCCGTAGTTAGGGCATGAAGATCGGCCACCATATAGAAGCACTCATACTTATCCTGCAAATTTTTCCAGTTTGTTAAAGCACCTAAAAGATTTCCCAGATGAAGCCTGCCAGTAGGTCTCATGCCACTCAATACTCGCCCTTTATTCATAAAAACTCCTTATACCAATAGAAACTATCATTGAAGTAACCTAAATAATTCCATTATCGTTGCATCCGGTATGCCCAACATAAGAGATAACCTAACCACTACAACAAAAATGGAGTTTAGAAATCCTAGGATGAACAGGCTAAAAATGATTATAAGACCAAATGGTTCTATCCGGCTGTAGGAGTAAGCCTGCTGGGGGGGCAGGAGTCCCATAAGAATCCTTGAGCCATCGAGGGGGGGGATAGGAATCAGATTGAAAAATGCTAGTAAAAAATTAATCAGGATGAAGGCGCAAAGTAAAAGACCAATATTGCCAGTTGAATTAATAATATTTATTCTAAAGATCAACACACATAGGACGGCCAGGATAATATTTGATGCTGGACCGGCCAGGGCGATCCAGATCATGTCCTGTTTGGGGTTTCTCAGGTTGTGGAAGTCTACAGGAACCGGCTTAGGCCAGCCGACTATATAACGGGATCCCATAATAATTAGAAACAAAGGTAAAACGATGGTGCCCATGAGGTCTATATGGGGTATGGGGTTTAGAGTTATACGCCCTGCTAGTCGAGCAGTAGGATCACCGCGTCTTTCAGCCATCAAGCCATGAGCACATTCATGGATGATAGCAGAAAGTAAGAGTATTGGAAGCAAAATAAGGCGCACCTTAATAACCCCTTTCCCTCAATATTTTCTGAGCTAATTCTTTAACATAAACCAGTTCTTCTCTTCTACTCTTGACCCTTCCATCCAATCTGGCCTCGAAGATCCTATCCAATATTTTTTTAAACTGAGGGCTCGGTGCCAGGCCCAGTCTCTTTAAATCCTCTCCCGTTATCTTTATTCTCACTTTTCTTAAGGTTGTCAGATAAAGGTTCACCCTCTCCTTTAGACGGGGGCTCTTACTTTTAGTGAGGATTAGGAGCAGGACTTCTAAGGGTAATTTAGTAAGCTTCTTATAGATGGTGCTGGGAAGCATTCTCTTTTTCCCGGATAGCTCATGGACGAGATACTTCTCCACCTCTTTAGAGGCAATTATCTTATCGAAGTTCTTTCTCTTAAACTTGAACCTCTTGGCCAATTGCTTCGTCCGCGATAGGTCTAAGTCTTCGATCAATGCCAAGAGATTTACCAGCCACCAGGAGACCTTCTCCCCCTTGAGCTTCCTCTTATACTCTTCCTTCTTTCTTTCAATCTCTTCCAGGATTCTGGTTATTTTTTTGTTTAATCTGAGGTCTGGATGGATATACCTCAAGACCCTAAATTCCTCCATCCTCTCTATGGCAGCCAATGGTTTCTTCTCATTCAGGATGAGGATGAGTTCATCCCGCATCCTTTCATTTCCCAGTCTCTCGAAGAGCCCCTCCCCCAGGGCATTCTCAATGAAGCCCCGAGTCTGGGGGTCGATTCTGAAGCCATACCTCTGTTCAAACCTTATCGCTCTGAATATCCTGGTAGGATCTTCAACGAAACTCAGATTATATAAGACGCGCACCACCTTTTTCTTTAGATCCCTTTCTCCTCCATAGAAGTCAATCAGATCTCCCGAGCCCTTTCTATTTAACTTAATGGCCATGCTATTTATGGTGAAGTCCCGGCGATAAAGGTCCTGTTTCAGAGAAGCAAACTCCACCCTTGGCAGGGCCGCAGGATACTCATAGAACTCGGTTCTTGCCGTAGCCACATCTATTTTGAATCCATCGGGAAGGATGACTACCGCAGTACCGAACTCTGGAAATCTCTTCGCCTCTCCCCCAAGTTCTTTGGCCAACTTCTGGGCAAGGACTATTCCCCTTCCCTCAACCACGATATCGATATCCAGGTTCTCAATTCCCAATAGCAGATCCCTTACAAAGCCTCCCACAACATAGGCTCCCATATTCAGCTCATCTCCTATCCTTCCGATTCTCTTAAGCAAAT
>JAHIPW010000001.1 GCA_018903055.1 bacterium | reverse complement strand
GCCATGGATGAGGTAAAGATAGAGAATATCCTGGATGGCAACCTCCCCTTGGAAGAGATGCTCACTCAACTCGATGAACTCTTAAAATCCCTAAACGCAGATGACCGCAGATAAAGGAGTAAGGAGTAAGGAATAAGGAGTAAGTAGGAAGTGATGGAAAAGAAGGTAAGAAAGGTTGAAGATCTCTTAGTTTACCAGAAAGCGATGAAACTCTTTGATGATTTCATGGAAGAAGACCTCCCTCTTTTGAGCAAACATTTTGCGGGAAGGGAATTGGCCAGACAGCAGGCAAGAAGCCTTGATTCTATCTGTGCTAATATGGAAGAAGGCTTTGGGAGAAAAGCAGGCCCCGTAGATACAAAGTTATCAACGGGGCAGGCAAGGAACATAAAAATTTCTTCAGGATATCAAGAGGTTCTACAGGCGAGAGTAAAGGAAGATACAGAAGATGCAAAAAATTCTTATCTCAGAAAACAATCGAGAAAAGAGTGGGACAATTGAGCGAAATCCAAGCCATGCTTAATTCTCTACTGGGCAAACTAAGGGATTAACCTTTTTACTTTTTACCGTTTACCGTTTACTTTTTACTTACTACTTACTACTTACTACTTTTTTTAAAAGGGGGAGATATGGACTATTTAATTAAGAAGGTCAGGAAAAAGGACTTTTCTCTTTATGAGATAAGATCAGATGAGAGGGGAGTAAACCCCGTTAGAAGTCCCCGACAAAGTCGGGGCATCCGACCCCAAAAGGGACGGATTACTTCTAACGGGGTAAAGAGATATATTATTTCCACTCCTCAGACACGAAAGATATGCAACATCCCGGAAATCATGGGCTTTGAGTATATAAACACTCTCCAGGAAGGGATGAAGAAGATCTTAAAGAACCTTCCCTTTCAGCGGTTTGATGATAAAAGTATCTCTGTCTTACATTTCCTAAGAGGGGGGCTCAACTTCGGCCTTCCCTTCCTCCTTCATGAGGTCTATGGTTTCAACAGGCATTTCTCTTCCTTTATTACCTCCCAGAGATATAGGAAGAAGGGAAAGTGGTCCATAAAGTTAGACCAGTATCGCAAGTTCTCCATTCCACAAGATGCTCATATCTTCTTAGGGGATGTCATCGCTACCGGAACCACCATAGAGAATGGATTGGGAATACTTTATAGAAGATGCCAGGAAGAGAAGAAGAACATCAGGAACTTCATCGTCTTCACCATCGGCTGTTATAAAGCGGAGAAGATCTTAGAAAAATTCGATAGGCTTTTCAAGAAGTCATTTGACTATGAGAATACCTATCTCTATTATTTGGAAGGAAGGTTCGGCCTTCCAGAAAAAAGGAAAGACTTTAGAATCTGTATCCCGGGAACGGACCTCATCAGATATCCTGCCCTTCTCTCCCCAGAGTTCGAACTCTCCCAGTATGAAAGAATATCCTATCCCTTAGAGAGGTGCACCATCTACGATGTGGGCTCCCGCTCCTTTGAATGTCTTGCTCACTTAGAGGATGTCATTGACTACTGGAAGAAACTGTCAAATACTGGAATGACCCTCTATGAGGCATATAAAGAGAGGTGGCCAGAGAGAGAATATAGTTCGTTCGAGAGACTGAGAGAAGCAAAGAAGAGGACTTGGAAGAATATGAATTCCCAGCTAATTAAAAAACTCTATGAGGCATACCAAAGGAGATGGACTCCGAAGAGAATAAGAGAAGCGAAGAAGAAAAATTCTCTAAAGAAATTCTGTAATCAAAGAATAAAAGAGATAAAAAAACTTATGAAGTAATTTCACGTGGAGAAGAAGATAGGCTAATTCGCACGAATTAGCCGACATTGAGAATCAATGGACGAGGCAAACGAAGTACATCGTCGTATTGAGGAAAGATAAATGGCGAAGGCGAAAGAACTATTCGGTAAAGAATTAAAGGTTATCGATCTGGGGTTGGAGTCTTTTCACGAATCATTAAAGGAACAAGGGGTAGAGGTTTTGCATGTCGATTGGAAACCTCCTTCTCCCAGAGCAAGAATACTCGCTAAACTCGATAATCGAGCCATCGATGAAGCAAATGGGGAAGCGGTTAAGAGGATGATTGATTCTCAACCAATACTCGTCGATATTAAACAGGCTAAGGATATCATTCCCGGAATGACCAAAAAGACCATCCTCCATGCCGGGCCTCCCATAGAATGGAAGAGGATGTGCGGACCGGTAAAGGGAGCCATAATGGGCGCCCTGATCTATGAAGGACTGGCAAAGAATCCCAAAAAGGCAGAAGAATTGGCAGCATCTGGAAGAATAAGGTTTTCTCCCTGTCACCATCATAATACCGTGGGTCCTATGGCGGGAGTAGTCTCGGCTTCTATGTATGTCTTTGTGGTCAAGAATCAGAAATTTGGAAATTATGCCTATTGCACCTTGAATGAAGGATTAGGGAAGGTCTTGAGGTTTGGGGCCTATAGTGAAGAGGTAATTGAGAGGCTTAAGTGGATGGAGAAGGTTCTTGCCCCGGCTTTAAAAAAGGCCGTCAAGAAATCCGGAGGGATAAATATAAAGAACCTGACTGCTCAGGCATTACAGATGGGGGATGAGTGCCATAATCGAAATGCGGCCGCTACTTCTCTATTTTTGAAGGAGCTTATTCCCTATCTTTTAGAGACCAATCTGAATAAGAAGACGATAAAAGAGATCATTGAGTTTATCTCCGGGAATGTTCACTTCTTCTTGAATATCTCCATGGCGGCCTGCAAGGCAACCGCAGATACTATCTTAGGATTTAGGAATAGTTCCCTGGTGAGTGCCATGGCCAGAAATGGGACAGAGATTGGAATCAGGGTGGCCGGATTAGGGAAAAAATGGTTTACCGCAAGAGCCGGAATGCCCAAAGGATTATACTTTGCGGGATACAGCGATAAGGACGCCAATCCCGATCTGGGGGATTCCACTATCTCGGAGGTGGCAGGAATAGGGGGATTTGCCATGGCCTCTGCCCCGGCCATCGTCCAGTTTATCGGAGGGAGCCCCCAGGATGCTATTAAATATACCAAAGAGATGTATGAGATTACGGTTGCCAAACATAGTATTTATAAAATTCCCGTCCTCGACTTTATAGGAACACCAATCGGTATTGATATCAGAAAAGTAGTCGAG
>JAHIPW010000151.1 GCA_018903055.1 bacterium | reverse complement strand
GATTCTAATTATTGATAATTATGATTCATTTACTTATAATCTGGTCCAATATCTGGGAGAACTGGCCGCCAGCCGCCAGGGGCGAGCCTCGCCCAAAAGGGCGGGAGGCGAGCTTCGCCCCAATGGGCGAGGAGAAGATTTACAGGTATTTCGCAATGACAAGATTACCATTAAAGAGATTGAGAGATTAAAGCCAGACAAAATCGTCATCTCCCCTGGGCCAGGAAGGCCAAAGGAGGCCGGAATCTCAAAAGAAGTCATAAAACATTTTGCTTCTAAAGTCCCTATTCTGGGAGTCTGTCTGGGACATCAGTGTATCGCAGAGGTCTTTGGAGCAAAGATTGTACGAGCAAAGAGGCTCATGCATGGTAAGACCTCTGAGATCTATCACCAGGGAAAGGGGATCTACAGAGGACTTCCTAAACCATTCATTGCTACCAGATATCACTCCCTTATTGTTGATTCCCAATCTTTACCTGGTTGCCTCACAGTAACCGCCCGGACGAAAGAAAAAGAGATTATGGGCATCCGTCACAAAAAATATAAAGTAGAAGGAGTTCAGTTCCATCCAGAATCCGTACTAACGGGTATTGGGAAGAAGTTATTGAAGAATTTTTTAAACGCGTAAATAGAGAAGGTAGTAAAGAAAATAGAGAATTTAAAGATTTAAAGGGGTTCTATGAATAGAATATTTCCGCGTATTCCCTCAGGCTGTAGCGTGGCTGGAATATTGAATGAAAATGGGAAGCGGATGTCTGGAAATAGAATCATCCGCTCCATCTCTGTGATGCATGAACGGGCCAATGGTTTGGGGGGTGGTTTTGCGGGCTATGGAATCTATCCCCGCCATAAGGACGATTACTCTTTCCACCTTATGTATGACGATGAAGAGGCAAAGAGAAACACTGAGGATCATTTGAAAGAGAGCTTTGAGATCGTGGAGGAGGAGATCATTCCTACCAGGCCGGTGGAAGAGGTGACCCAACGACCACTTCTCTGGAGATATTTTTTGCAGGTTAAACCGGAGATAAAGAAACTGTATTATGACTTGACCGAAAATGACATTGTGGTGAAGATAGTAATGCACATTAATGCCCGAATAAGGGGTGCCTTTGTAGTCTCCTCGGGAAAGAACATGGGGGTTTTCAAAGGGGTTGGATTCCCTGAAGATATCGCTAAATTCTATAGAATTGAAGAGTATGAAGCCTATCTCTGGACGGCTCACGGTAGGTTTCCTACCAATACCCCTGGCTGGTGGGGAGGGGCCCATCCCTTTGGCCTTTTGGATTGGACTCTGGTACATAATGGAGAAATCTCTTCTTATGGGATCAATAAGCGTTACCTGGAGGGCTTTGGCTACCAGTTAATGCTTCAGACCGATTCTGAGGCAGTCCTCTATCTCTTTGATCTCCTTCTACGTCGTCATGGTTTACCGATAGAGATGGTTTGTCGTATCCTGGCGGCACCATTCTGGTCGGAGATAGAGCGTATGCCTGAAGAGACAAGAAGGGTTATGGAGGCTATTAGGATGGTCTATGGCAGCGCTTTGATTAATGGCCCCTCCTCTTTGATTATTGGATACAGCCGGGGGATGCTGGGCTTGAACGATAGGGTCAAATTGAGACCCCTCATGGCTGCCAGGAAGGGAGAGACATTTTATTTAGCCAGTGAGGAGTGTGGGATTAGAGAGGTCTGTCCCAGGCCAGACGAGATCTGGTCTCCGGCAGCGGGTGAACCAGCTATCGGGGAATTGAAGGAAGGGTTATCATGAGGATGAGCCTTCTCGCCCCAGAATTTAGGGTCATTCGGGATGAGGAAAAGTGTATCCAGTGTGAGGTCTGTGTCAGGCAATGTGCCTTTGAGGTCCACTCCTATGATCTGGAAGAGGGCAAGGTAGCAAGTGATGATTCACGCTGCGTGGGATGTCATAGGTGTGCCACACTCTGCCCCACCCAGGCCTTGACCATTATCAGGTATCCCCAGGAATTTAGAAGAAATGCCAATTGGCCCGAGCAGGTCATTAAGGATATCTTCAAGCAGTCTGAGACGGGCGGGGTACTACTCTCTGGGATGGGAAGCGATAAGGATTACCCCATCTATTGGGATCACCTCCTTCTGGACGCCAGTCAGGTGACCAATCCATCCATCGATCCTTTAAGGGAACCCATGGAGTTACGCACCTTTTTGGGTCGTAAGCCAGACCGACTAAAGATAGAGACGAAAAAGGGTAAACCACGCTTAAAGACAGAGATCGCTCCTCAGTTAAAGGTAGAGGTTCCCATCCTCTTTTCTGCCATGTCCTATGGAGCGATCAGTTATAATGTTTCTTTAGCCTTGGCCCAGGCGGCCCGGACGATGAATACCTTCTGCAATACTGGAGAAGGGGGGCTTCACCGAGATCTCTACCGCTTTGGAGGGAATACCATCGTCCAGGTAGCATCCGGCCGCTTCGGAGTTCATCCAGATTACTTGAATGCCGCCGCCGCTATAGAGATCAAGATTGGCCAGGGGGCAAAGCCGGGCATCGGTGGTCATCTTCCAGGAGAGAAGGTCAGCCAATCCATCTCTGAGACCAGGATGATTCCTGAGGGAACGGATGCCCTCTCCCCTGCCCCTCATCATGATATCTACTCCATTGAGGATTTAAGCCAGCTCATTTATGCTTTAAAAGAAGCGACATGTTATAAAAAGCCCATCATGGTCAAGATTGCTGCGGTACATAACTCGTCAGCCATTGCCAGTGGGATGGTTAGAGCCGGGGCGGATATCATCGCCCTAGATGGTTTTCGGGGAGGAACGGGCGCCGCGCCAACCAGGATTCGGGACAACGTAGGGATTCCCATTGAGTTAGCCTTGGCGGCTGTGGATAGTAGGTTGCGGGCAGAGGGGATTAGAAACCAGGCTTCCATCATCGCTGGTGGAGGGATACGTAATAGCTCCGATGTAGTTAAAGCCATCGCCTTGGGAGCAGATGCGGTTTATATCGGAACTGCGGCTTTGATTGCTGTGGGATGTCATATGTGTCAAAAGTGCTATACCGGAAAGTGCAACTGGGGCATCGCTACCCAGGATCCCTATCTGGTGAAGAGGATAAATCCTGATATTGCTACTGAGAGATTGGTCAATCTCTTAAGGGCTTGGAGCCTGGAGATAAAGGAGATGCTGGGAGGGATGGGGATTAACGCCATTGAATCCCTGAGGGGCAATAGATTACGCCTGAGAGGAATTGACCTGACAGAGACCGAACTTAAACTTCTGGAAGTAAAACCAGCCGGGGAGTCCTTATAAAAAACTCTAAGCACGAAATCCGAAATCCGAAACAAATCCGAATTTCCAATGACCGAAAATGTTCAGCTTCGCTGAAGATTTCTTCGCCAAAGGCGAATTAATCAAAACATTGTTTAGAGCATTTGAATTTAGATATTGTTTAGAATTTAGTGCTTCGAATTTAGGATTTTATCGATGAAGAAGATATACGTTAAGGAAGAATATTGCATGGGTTGCCGACTATGTGAGATTCATTGTCTGGTAGCCCATTCCAAATCAAAGAAGATCATCAAGGCTTATAAAGAAGAATTCCCCAGAGTCCTGCCCCGCTTGATTGTTGAGGAGAAAGGACCGATCTCCTTTGCCCTTCAATGCCGACACTGTGAGGAGGCCCCGTGCATCGAGGCCTGCCTGACCGGAGCCATGGGGCGGGATAAGAAATCAGGAGCAGTAACCTGCGATGAGGATAGATGTGTGGGCTGCTGGATGTGTATCATGGTCTGCCCCTTTGGCGTTATCCTGCGTGATGAGCGGGAGAAGAAGGTGGCCACAAAGTGTGATCTCTGTCCAGATGAGGATATCCCGGTCTGTGTGGCCAAATGTCCCAACGAGGCCTTAGTCTATGAGGAAGAGTAGGAATTATTTAATCGTTGGCAATTCGGTAGCAGCCATAGCGGCCATAGAAGCCATTCGGGAAGTGGATAAAACCGTACCCATTACAGTAATTAGTCAGGAACCATATCGTGCCTATTCTCGGTCCCTTGTTTCTCACTTTTTAGAAGGCAAGGTAACCATTGAGAAGGTATTCTATCGAAAAAAGGACTTTTACCAAAGAAATAAGGTCCAGACTATTTTGGGGAAAAGGGTGATAGCCATTAAGCCTAAGGAGAAAAAGATAGTTTTGGAAGATAGAAAAAGAATCCCATATACCAAGTTATTATTGACCTGCGGAAGTAAACCCATCCTTCCCTCGGTCAAAGGAATAGAGAAGAAGGATGTCTTCACCTTTACCACCTGGGATGAGGTGAAACGTCTGGCGAAGACTATCAAGAAGGCAAAAAGCGCTGTGGTCATTGGGGGAGGAATGATTGGGCTAAAGGCCGCTGAGGGCCTTAAGAGTCTGGGCCTTAAAGTAACGATAGTGGAGCAAGCGTTTCAGATTCTTCCTGCTATATTAGATAAAGATGGTTCAAAGATTATTCACCGCCACCTCAAGGAGAAAGGGATCAGATTAATTATTAACGACACTGTCTTGGAGATCAGGGGAAAAGGGAAAAAGGTTGAAAGAGTGATACTTGGAAAAAGTGGAGAGGTGGATTGTGATTTAGTGGTTGTGGCCATTGGAGTAACCCCCAATCTCGATTTAGTTAAAGGAACCGCCCTTAAGGCCAAAAGAGGTGTTTTGGTAGATAGGTTTATGCAGACCTCTGTAAAGGAGGTTTATGCGGCGGGCGATGTAGTGGAGGCCTATGACTTTCTCTACGGTAGGAAGAGACCGATCCCCGTCTGGCCCCTGGCCTTTCAACAAGGGAGGGTGGCTGGTTCCAACATGGCAGGAAAGAGGATGGAGTATAGGGGCGGTTTGATTTTAAATTCCATCGAGGTCTTCGGCCTGCCGATAATTACTGCGGGATTGAGTGCCGAAGAAAAGGGGTATGAGATATTGACCAAATCTGATCCTAAGAAGAAGGTTTATAAAAAGATTGTTTTAAGGAAGGGACAAATCATTGGGGCCATCTTGGTAGGCGATATTGATCGGGCGGGGATTATCGTTGGGTTGATCAAGGATCGATTAGATGTGACCAACTTCAAAGATGAGATATTAGAGGAAAACTTCGGCTATATCTATGTTCCCAAGGAATTTCGAGCGAAGATGGTTCTTCCTTTAGAGGTGCGTTGAATGGAATTTGATTGTCTGGGCTTGAATCATAGGAGAATAAACGAGAAGATTCGGTGGGCGATCAGCAAAGGTAAAGAGAGGATTATTCTAACCAACGTTAATGGACAAAGGTACATTGCCTCTGGATTAAAGGCAGAGGTGAGGATTAACATCCGGGGAACCCCGGGCAATGATCTGGCGGCCTTTATGGATGGGCCAGTGATTGAGGTAGAGGGAAATGCCCAGGATGCCATTGGAAACACCATGAACCAGGGTAAGGTTGTGGTCCGGGGCGATGCCGGGGATGTCCTGGGATATGGGATGCGGGGTGGCCGGTTATACATCTTAGGGGATGTAGGATATCGGGTGGGGATTCATATGAAGGCCTATAAGGACCTGCTACCCATCTTGATTGCTGGTGGCGCGGCTAAAGATTATCTGGGCGAATATATGGCTGGTGGGATTATCATATTATTGGGACTGACCACTAACCGTTCCATCATTGGTAATTATGTGGGTTCTGGGATGCATGGAGGCGTTATTTATATCAGGGGTAAGGTAAAAAAGTATCAATTGGGAAGGGAGGTCGGCATCCGAAAGTGGACGGAGATAGATGATAAAATTTTAGATAAATACTTGGGCGAGTATTGTCACGATTTTAATCTCAACTTCAAAAAAATAAGGAAGAAAAAATTCACCAAATTAGCGCCGGTAAGCTATCGGCCTTACGGTAAGTTCTATGCCTACTAATTAAAAGGAGGTTGAAGATGGAACCGTATGTGACACCAGAATCTATTGGAGCGAAGGCACAACTCTGGCTTGAAAAGATTAAACCTTTCAATCAACATCAGATGCAACTTAATATAGACAAAGTGGCCCTTCTCGTTATTGATATGCAGCGATTTTTCTTAGATCCCGCTTCGCCAACCTTCACTTGCGGTGGATTGGCTATTCTTCCAACTCTGAAACAACTTATTCAAGCATTTCGCGAAGCCAACCGTCCAGTAATTTACACCTGCCATGCCCATCATCCTGACCGCATAGATGCTGGTATTATGGGATGGTGGTGGGAAGGGATGTGCGTTGAAGGGAGTGTGGAAAGTAAAGTGTCTGACGATATTGCACCGCTCCCGAACGAGAAGGTAATTTTCAAACATCGCTATTCAGCATTCTACAACACGGATTTAGAAACAGTGCTCCGATGTCTAAAGGTAGAAGACCTTGTAATCTCGGGCATTATGACCAACTTATGTTGCGAATCTACCACTCGGGATGCCTATTACAGAGACTACAAAGTGTTCTTCCTCGCTGATGGTACGGGAAGTGTTAATGAGGAAATGCATCTAGCGAGTTTGCTCAATCTCGCTTTCGGGTTTGCCTTTGTGACAACCGCCAATGACGTCATACAGCTGTTACAAAAGTAAGGGGAAAGATTGTGTGCCTTCGGCACTTCACAAACACGCAAAGTGTTATCTGCCATTGCGGGGAGAAGAAAGAAGAAGGAGGTTGAGATGAAAAAGGACGTAAAGAGATTGAAAGAGGTAATTGAGAGGGAGAAGGTGGAGTTTCTATATCTACTCTTCACGGATATCGCCGGGACTCCCAAAAAGGTCACTATCCAGGCTGCTCAGTTAGAAGATGCCTTAGCCCACGGCGTCTGGTTCGATGGTTCATCTATTGAAGGATTTGCCAGAATCTGTGAATCCGATATGCTTCTCCGGCCTGATATAGATACCTTTGTCATCCTGCCCTGGTCAGGCGAAGCAGGAAGAGCCGCCCAGATGATCTGCGATATCTACACCCCCGAAGAGAAGCCATTCCCAGGGGATCCCCGGGGATGTCTGAAGCGAACCATAGCAGAGGCAAAGAAGTTAGGCTATACCTATCAGGTGGGACCGGAGGTTGAATTCTTTCTTCTTGACGAAGGCCAGGAACCGAATCTTGTTCCTCATGATGAGAGAGGCTATTTCGACTTAGCGGTACAGAGTAGGGCGGTAAAGATCTGTCAGGATACGGTCAGAAGCCTCCAGGAGATGGGGATAAGATGCGAGTCCTATCATCACGAGGTAAGCCACGGTCAGCATGAGATCGACCTCTTCTATGATGATGCCCTGAGGATCGCTGATTCTATCCTCTCTCTGAAACAAGCCCTGGAAACCCATGCCTCAGGGACGGGACTGAAGGTGACCTTCATGCCTAAGCCCATCTTCGGCATCAATGGCTCTGGGATGCATACCCATCAGAGTTTAGCTGATAAAGAGGGCTCCAACGCTTTCTATTCTGCGAAAGACGAGTATGGGTTATCACCAGTGGCTTACCAGTTCTTAGCCGGGCAGATGAAACATGCCCGATCTTTGGTGGCCATCGTGGCTCCCACAGTCAACTCCTATAAACGTCTGGTTCCAGGTTATGAAGCCCCGGTCTACATCTGTTGGGGGCGCATCAATCGCTCGGCACTGATTCGCGTACCCCAGGTAACCAAAAGTAAAGGAGCAGCCGGTGCCCGTTTGGAGTTACGCTGTCCCGATCCCTCCTGCAACCCCTATCTCGCCTTTGCCTCTATGTTAGCCGCCGGGTTGGACGGCATCAAGCGGAACCTCCGATCTCCCAAGGCGGTGGAGGAGAATGTCTATCACTTCGACGATTTAAAGCTGGCTTCCCTAAAGATTGAAACCTTACCGACCAATTTGAAAGAGGCTGTTGAAGAGTTTGAGAAGGATAGGGTTCTGACCTCTGCCTTGGGGGAGCATATAACGGAATACTTTGTCAGGGCGAAGAAGCAGGAGTGGAAGGATTTCCTACTCCAGGTAACCGCCTGGGAAGTGGAACAGTATTTATAAACGCAGATCAAAAAAAGTTTACGGTTAACGGTTTACGGTTTACTGTTTTTTTACCGTAAACGGTAAATGATGAAACAACAAATCAATGTATAAGGAGGATTAAAATGGGTATCTCAGAGAATGCCCGATCAACCACAGGGACCACGACCCGGGTAAAGGATGTCAGTCTTTTAAGCGGGATGTGCCCCATCTGTATCCGGGAGTGCACTGTGCTCTGTGAGGTGGGAAAGAGCGCTTTTCGGGGAAGGGAGGTCTTGTATCCCTCTCCAGAGAGGTATGGAGAATCAACCGCGGCCTCAAATAAGGACTATGGACTGGATTGGTCTCACTTCCAGATCATGACCGAGGTGCGGGGAACAAAGGGGATTGCTCCGGATTCGGATAAGGCCATCTTCCCTAATGTGGATGTGAGAAGCAAGGCCGGGGGCATCCCCATAAGGATTCCCATAAAGATTCCTGGATTGGGCTCTACTGATGTTGCTCGGAAGAACTGGGAAGGTTTATCCGTGGGGTCAGCCATGGCAGGCATTATCGACATCGTCGGGGAGAATGTCTGCGGTATGGATAGGACCGCGAAGTATGATAGCAAGGGAAAGGTGAAGTATTCCAAAGAGTTGGAGTTCCGGGTAAAGAATTATCGCAGATACTGGGACGGAAAGTATGGGGATGTGGGAGTCCAGACCAATGTTGAAGATATAAGAACCGGGGTGGACCTCTACGCCATCAAGAAGTTAGGGGTGAATATCATTGAAAGGAAGTGGGGCCAGGGAGCGAAGGCCATCGGGGGAGAGGTGAGGATCTCTGACTTAGAGTATGCCAAGATGCTCAAGAAGAGGGGATACATCGTCCACCCCGATCCCACAGATAAGGCCATCCAGAACGCCTTTAAGAAAGGGGTCTTCAAGACCTTCGAGCGACACTCCCGGGTGGGAATGCCGGAGGAGAAAACCTTTGTTGAGGATGTGGAAGATTTAAGGAAGAAGGGAGCCAAAAAAGTCTTCTTGAAAACCGGGGCCTATAACCCGGCAGTAGTGGCCTTTACCCTGAAGTGCGCCTCACAGGCCAAGATAGACCTCCTTACCTTTGATGGTGCGGGAGGGGGAACGGGAATGAGCCCGGTCCCCATGATGCAGGAGTGCTCCACCCCTACCATCCATCTCTTGGCCCAGGTCCTGGAAGGGATCAAGATATTGAAGGAGAAGAAGAAGTATATCCCGGATATTGCCCTGGCCGGAGGATTCATCAATGAGACCCAGATCTTCAAGGCAATAGCCATGAGTAACTTAGGGGATGGGAACGGCCCCTATGTTAAGGCCATCGCTATGGCCCGGGCTCCATTATGTGCCGCCATGAAGGCCGACTACTTCGTTAAACTGGCTGAGGCAGAGGATCTGCCGGCTAAGTTTGTTCAGGAGTATGGGACAGAACCGGAGAAGTTCTTCATCTGTACTACAGAACTGACCAAGAAGTATGGGGATATCTTAGGGAAGGAGTTCGCCTGGGCAGCGGTGGGGGTCTATACCTTCTTAGCAGACAGGATCGGAGTGGGCCTACAGCAGCTCTTAGCTGGCTGCAGAAAATGGAAGCTAAATCTGATAGATAGAAACGACCTCGCGAGCCTCTCGGAACATGCCAGTAGAGTTACGGGAATACCGACCATTGAGAACTTTGATCGGGAAAGTTTTGAGGAGATCCTCGACTTTTAGACACCGATTCACACAGATTTAAGACAGATTTACACAGATCACAGATTAGGAAAGATCCGTGATCTGTGACCATCCCTGCCCCGTTAGAGACTTATTCTGGTAAGGTTCCTTGTAGCAACTTGTAATTTAGAAAAACTATAGTAGGACTATTTAAAACGGTATTTTATTAGGTCTCTAACGGGGTGAATAAACAATCTGTGATAATCTGTGGTGGAAAGAGATGATTGTCATTGTTGATTATGGAATGGGGAATCTGAGAAGCGTTCAAAAGGCCTTCCAGAAAGTGGGACAGGAAGCCCTAATCACCAGCGATCCTGACAAAGTCTTGCAAGCCTCCAAGGTAGTCTTGCCCGGTGTGGGAGCCTTTGGAAAGTGCATAGCCAACCTTAAAGAACACCATTTGATAGATCCTATCTATAGGTTTATCGAGACGGGTAAGCCTTTTTTAGGTATCTGTCTGGGATTACAGTTACTCTTTACGGAGAGCGAAGAAGGAGGGGTTACGGGACTAAATATCATAAAAGGCAGGGTGAAGAGATTTGATTTCAGCAATAAGGGGTTGAAGGTTCCCCATATGGGATGGAATCAGATTAAAAAAAGTCCAAAGTCCGAAGTCCATCCGTCTAACTGGCAAAGACAGCTGGACGGACCAAAGTCCGTTTTAAAAGGGATTCCGGATGGCTCCTATTTCTATTTCGTTCACTCTTACTATGTAGAACCAGATGATAAAAGCGTAATTACCGCCACTACAGAATATGGCCTGGAGTTTGCCTCTATAGTCAGTAAAGATAATATCTATGGGACTCAGTTTCATCCTGAGAAGAGTCAAGAATTGGGTTTGAGGATGCTTAAGAATTTTGGAGAATTATAGAACCTTTTGATTACAATGATTGTTAAATGATTATGGCGATACATCACCAATGGGATTAGAATTCTACGCTTTTATTTAATATTGCTGTAATCTCGAATTCATATCACTGTAATCCCTATTTTCTTATTACAGGAGTTGAAAAAAGATGCTGGCCAAGAGAATCATTCCTTGTTTGGATGTCGATGAGGGAAAGGTAGTTAAGGGGGTAAAGTTTGTCAATTTGAGGGATGCTGGGGACCCAGCGGAAATAGGGGCAATATACGATAAGGAAAAAGCGGACGAACTGGTCTTTCTTGATATTACCGCCTCGCTTGAGAAAAGGGATATCATTATTGAGGTAGTTAGAAGAACCGCAGAAAAGATCTTCATGCCTTTGACTGTAGGAGGAGGAATCAGGGACCTCGAGGATATAAGAAAATTATTAAAGGTAGGAGCAGATAAGGTATCAATCAATACCGCAGCAGTAAAGAACCCCAGCTTAGTAACTGAAGCTGCTAAGAAATTTGGAAGTCAATGCATTGTGGTTGCCATAGATGCCAAACGAATAGTTACCCCGTTACCCCGTCCCCCAGTTACCCGATTAAAAACAGGCAAACTGGCAAACCGGCGAACAGGCAAACCAAAATGGGAGGTCTACATTAATGGGGGAAGAACTCCTACCGGATGGGACGTTCTGGAATGGGCAAAAAGGGTGGATAAACTGGGAGCCGGGGAGATTCTTCTAACGAGTATGGACTGTGATGGAACAAAGAAAGGATACGACTTAGAACTGACCAGAAAGATATCAGAAGCGGTAAGCATTCCAGTCATCGCCTCGGGAGGGGCGGGAAATTTGGAACACCTATATCAGGCTCTGACAGAAGGAAAGGCAGATGCGGTATTAGCGGCTTCCATATTTCACTTTAGAGAGTATTCT
Organism: bacterium; assembly: GCA_018903055.1. GTDB lineage: Bacteria > UBP18 > UBA7526 > UBA7526 > UBA7526 > DRGV01. The sequence continues at coordinate 87 of JAHIPW010000151.1, read as the reverse complement.
ATAAGAGAGGCCAAAGAGTATTTAAAGAAAAAGGGAGTGGCGGTTCGTCTGTAATGGGGTGATTGCCCTTTTATAAAAAATTTTTCT
>JAHIPW010000150.1 GCA_018903055.1 bacterium | reverse complement strand
TCAATCATCTGCTCAAAGGATCGAATGAGAGGAAGAGATTCAGTGAGAAGAACGGCTTCTATCCCCCGTCATTCTTTGCTGTCAGTCCCACTATGAGGTGCAACCTCCACTGCCACGGTTGTTATGCCGGGAATTATCCTAAAGAGGAGGAGCTGGATGCTGAGGCCATCGATCGGGCAATAAGAGAGCTCAACCAGATGGGGAGCTACTATGTAGTAATCATCGGTGGAGAGCCTTTCATAAGAGAAGACCTATTCGATATCTTCGCCCGACACCCGGAGACCGCCTTCATGGTCTATACCAACGGGACCATGATCGATGAAGCCTTTGCCAAACGCCTCCTCAGAGTGGGGAATGTCCTCACCATCCTTAGCCTGGAAGGATTCAGGGAGGAGACGGACGCCAGAAGGGGAGAAGGGGTTTTCGATAAGGTGATGGAGGCCATGGATATTCTGAAGAGGAACCGGGTCTTGTTTGGTTTCTCTGTTACGCATACCAGGAAGAACGCAGATGTGGTCACCAGTGAAAAGTTCATAGATATACTTGTAGAGAAAGGCTGTATCTTGGGCTGGTACTTTTCCTATGTTCCCATCGGCCGCCACCCTCATATGGAACTTATGGCCACTACCCAGCAGAGAAAAGAACTCTTAGAGAAAATAAATTATTATCGGGGAACAAAGCCCATCCTCCTGGCCAGCTTTTTCAATGAGGGGCAGATCGTGGGAGGGTGCATGGCCGCCGGAAAGAAATATTTTCATATCAATGCCCAGGGAGATGTTGAGCCCTGTGTCTTCTGCCACTTCGCAGTTGATAACATCAAGGATAAAACCTTAAGAGAGGTTCTAAATTCTTCCTATTTTAAGGCCTTCCGTTCCCGAATGCCCTTTGGTGAGAATCTCCTTCGCCCCTGTCCCTTGCACGACCATCCCTGGGTCATGAGGGAGGTGGTGAAAGAGGCCAAAGCCCAGCCTACCTCTGAAGGGGCAGAGCATGTCGTTACTAATCTTGCTCAACCGCTGGATGATTATGCCCGGGAGTGGAAGAGGGTAGCTGACCCTATCTGGGAGAAGGAGTATAAAAGAAAGGCAGAAGCGAAAAAGAGGAGGAGTGCTTAAATGGTAAGAAAGAAGAGAGTAGTCCTGACCTTTCCCCATTCCTTGGTAGATAAGCCTATTACCTATCATCTGGTGAAGGACTATGGATTGGTCTTCAATATTTTGAAGGCCCGGGTTACTCCGCGGGAAGAGGGGAGGCTGGTTCTTGAGATAGAGGGGAAGAGGGAGAATCTCAATAAAGGGATTAAGTTTTTAAAAGACCTGGGAATAAGGATTGAGCCTCTTGCTCAGGATATCAGATGGATTGAGACAAGATGCACCCACTGTGGGGCCTGCCTTGCCATCTGCCCTACTCAAGCCTTTACTGTAGACCAAAAGACGCGTGAGGTCTTTTTTGATAAAGGAAAGTGCATCGTCTGTGAGTTATGCATCAAAGCCTGCCCCTATCGGGCAATGGAAATAAAGTTCTAAGGAGTAGATATGAGGAAGGCGGATGCATTTAGATATCTTGAGGAGAGGAAGAGGGGTGAAAAGAAAGGGCCGCTAAGCAGGGCCGAGAGAAAGGACTGCTATCATCTCAGGTGGGGGAAGAGTATTGACTGCGCTACCTGTGGCCATATTAGGAATTGTTATGCGCTGATGATTCATGAGGTAAAGGCAAAGAAGAGAGGAGACTAACACTAAACTCAAAACTCAAAAATCAAAACTCAAAATTTAAAATTCAAAATGCCCGCCGAAGGCGAGGTCTCGCCCCTCCTCGCCTGTGGCGAAGTCTCGCCCCTTTGGGGCGGATGGGGCGGACAAAATGAAAAATGAAAAGAGTATCAGATTACCAGAATATCAGTAGAAAGGATATCAGAAGACCAGAGTATCAGACAGATTGGTGAATAAGACCTGTTGGAAACTGATTCAGAACTGAATAAGAAAAAAATGAAAAGATACCTGCATTTAATATTCATCTTGCTATTGTTTTGTTCAGGTTGTGCAACACCTCCCGGTCCGTATATTAAGGGAAGACCATACGAAGGACCAATAAACAAACCCGTTTCTGATAAAAGATATCCCCAAGTAGAAGTTGGTAGAGACATAAAAATTGTAAATGGATTAGGCCACTATTTCTTTTCTCTTGTTCCCAATCCCATAACTGGGTGGATCCCGTCAAAACTACTCTTATGGAATTGGAAGGTTAATAAGCACTGGATTTCCCAAGATACCATAGATGATGTTGAGAAATATCTAAAAACTAATAACTTATGGGATACTAAAGTTAGAATCAATCAATACGCTCCCATAAGAGAGATCAGGCGATTAAAAAGAAACTATAGAGTAGGCGCCGGATACCGGTGGACTTTAGGGTTGATTGGCTGGCTTCAGTATACTATTCTCCCGGGTAAGCTATTCGGTGGAGATAACTACAATCCTTATACAGATACCGTAAGTATATATTCCGATTTATCCGCAATTGCCTATCATGAGGGGGGACATGCCAAGGATCTTTCCTGGCGCAGGCTAAAAGGAACATATAACTTATTATATATGGTACCGGTGTGGACGGAAGTATTTGAATACAGAGCAAGCAGGGATGCTATTAGATATACTTATTATAAAAAAGAAAAAGGGAATGAACTGGGGTGCTATAAGTTGCTTCATCCCGCTTTTGGAAGTTATGTAGGAGCGGAATTCGGATATCTTCCTATATATCTGACAGCAGTAGTTACCGGACATGTTACCGGCCGCATTAAAGCCTATAACAGAAACAAACATTACGACGAATATCTGATCGTATCGGAATTTGAATAGAAAGAGATTGAAGAGAGATAAATCAATGAGAGCTTTAAAAAGTTTAACTTTAGGGGTTCTGATTCTGCTGTTTTGGGTAAGCAATGTTGCGCCGGCACAGGTAGATGAGATAGATCAGTTAATTAACCAGTTGAAGAATGAGAATTGGCGCATGCGATATGAAGCAGTACAAGCCTTGGGAAGGAGAGAAGACCCACGGGCCGCGGAACCACTCGTTAACGCACTAAAGGATAAGTATTGGCCTGTCCGCTATGAAGCAGCCCAAGCCTTAGGCAAGATAGGAGACAGCCGGGCCGTAGAACCACTCATTACTACATTACAAGATAAATATTGGCCTGTCCAATGGGGAGCAGCCCAAGCCTTAGGTAAGATAGGAGACAGCCGGGCCGTAGAACCACTCATTAATGCACTAAAGGCCGCGAAGTGGCCTATCCGATGTGAAGCGACCCAAGCCTTAGTCAAACTAGGCACACCCGCCGTAGAACCACTCATTACCACACTAAAGGAGGAGCAGCACTATGATGTCCGATGGAGAGCAGCCCAAGCCTTAGGTAAGATAGGAGACAGCCGGGCCGTAGAATCCCTTATTATTGCCTTAAAGGATGAGAAGTGGCCTGTGCGATATAACGCAGCCCAAGCCTTAGGTGAGATAGGAGACGAAAGGGCGATCCCTGCCCTGGAGGAGGCCTTGAAGAGTAAGAATAAGAGAGGGGTTCGCAAAGCTATTATAGAGGCATTGGAGAAAATAAAATCTAAAAAGATAGAAGAAGCCCCACTCTTAGAGATTGAATCACTACCTGATGAAGTAATTCTTCCAGAGGAGAAGGAGAAACAACCTCTCCGACTCACCATCAAATTAGACAAAAAAGTATATGGGGCATGGGAACCAATAGATGTTAAGATGAAGTTAAAAAATACTGGAAAGGAAGATGTCCTGGTGTGGAAAGATATCTTTTGGGGAGACGATGCGATTTTTTCTGTAAATAGAATAGAAAATGGTAAAAGAATCCCTGTTCCTATGGTGGAATTGGAGGGTGTACGTACCGTTCTGCGACAAGAGGCTTTACAAGTATTGGGTTCAAAAGAAACTTTTGAGGAAGAAGAAAATGTTCTTAAATGGGTTGCCGGAGGAATATTGCGACCAGGTAACTATGAAATTCAGATTACCTATCGCAGTATTTATTCTACCGCTAAGGAGATCGGTCCTAAAATTTGGACTAGCAAGCTCTCCTCTAACACTATTACCATAAAAGTGAACCCCGTTAGAAAGGGGGCTCCGTCCGAAAGGGCGGAGTTTGAAAAGATACATGAAATAGTTTGGGAGGGGTTGGAAGCTCCTTCCAAACTTTCTAACGGGGTGAAGGTGAAGAGAAAATAATATAATGACCATTATCTATGATCTGCCTGCCCCGTAGCTTCCGATTTATCGGAATGGTATGGGGTGTCAATCTGTCCCAAAGGGATCCCGTTGGGATAAATAATCTGTGACAATCCGTGTCCGAACGTAGTGAGGAAGAATGAAGCCCAAAAGAGGAAAGGCTAAGTGGACAAAGGGAATATCCCATGGAAAGAGGAAAAAGAGAAATAGAGCCCACGCAATAGAGAAGCCCTCCTGCTACCATCTCAAATGGGCCAAATCCATAGATTGTGCCAGCTGCCTTAAGATAAGTGACTGCTACAGAATATGGTTCCATGATTTAAAGAGAAGGACTGACT
>JAHIPW010000149.1 GCA_018903055.1 bacterium | reverse complement strand
AGGTGGAAAGTATCTCCATAACCGGATAGATAACAATGCCGATGCCCATCTCAAGTCAACCTTCATGGGTAGTACCCTTACCCTTCCAGTGACTGGAGGAAGCCTCCATCTCGGGATGTGGCAGAGTATCTTCTTCGCCGAATTCGATGGTCCCAGGAATCGAAACCTTACCGTTATGGTAATTGGAGAATAGGTGCCAGGATATTAGGGAATCAGGAACTTCCCGATTACCCGATTACCCGATAACCCGATCACCCGATAACCTAATAGGTGACAAATGTCTCCTAAAACAGGTCTGGTCTATTCAGATGAATATCTAAAACACGATACGGGAAATCATCCAGAGAATAGCAAACGTCTTGAGGCCATTCTAAGCCTCCTGAAAGAGAAGAACGTTCTTAAATATTTAACCTTTATTAATCCCAGAAAGGCAGACTTAAAAGAAATCGAATATATCCACAGCCCTTCTTACATCCAGGAAGTAAGGGAGATTTGTCAAGGGGGAGGAGGATTTTTAGATTCCGATACTCCGGTATCCAGCGAATCCTTCGAAGTGGCTCTCCTGGCAGCAGGCGGAGTATTCTCTGCCATCGATAGAGTAGTAGCACGTAAAGTCACCTTTGGTGACCACGTGCCTACCCCGTGGTCCGCTCGTGACGGACTTTACGGGGTGGATGATCTGGATAGCGCCTTCTGCCTCATTCGTCCTCCAGGCCATCATGCCCTAAGAGAAAAGGGGATGGGTTTCTGCGTCTTCAATAATGTTGCCTTGGGAGCAAAGTATGCCCAAAATAAGCATCATCTAAAAAAGGTCTTGATTATCGATTGGGACGTCCATCATGGAAATGGAACACAAGAGGCTTTCTGGCATGATCCTTCTGTACTATATTTTTCTGTCCATCAATATCCCCATTATCCAGGAACAGGAAATATAAAAGAAATAGGGGAAGGAGAGGGAGAGGGATATACGGTGAATCTCCCTCTTCCTCCTAGATGTGGGGATGAGGATTATGTCTACATCTTTAAAGAAATCCTCCTGCCTATCGCTAAGGAATTCAAACCGGATATTACCTTTGTTTCCGCAGGCTTCGATGCCCACCGGGATGATCCTTTGGGAGGAATGAGCCTCACTTTTCAAGGATATGGAGTCCTAACCTCCTTAGTGAAAGGGTTCTCTAAAAGTATAGTCTCCTGTCTGGAGGGAGGATATAATCTAAAGGCCTTAAGCGAGTCTGTTCTTGCCCATCTGGACTCTTTAGCCTCTCGTCCCGAGGGGACTCGAGGTCCCCGAGGGAAAGAGTTTAATTTTTTCTCTAAGGGGAAAATAGATGGGGAACCCAGTAAGGATGTAAGCCCCGTTAGAAGTAAGTCGCCTATGGCGACTGCCTCCGATAAATATCGGAGGACTTCTAACGGGGTTAAAGAGATAGTAAAAAAGATAAAGGGAATCCATAGCAATTACTGGAGTTTTAATGAGGAATGAGGTTGAATTTAGCAGCCTGAGAGAAAGAATGGTGGCCACCCAGATCGCCAATCGGGGGATTAAGGGTAGGGAGGTCTTAGAGGTTATGGCCAAAGTTCCCAGGCATAGGTTCGTTCTGCCAAAGTATCTGGATAGCGCCTATGAGGACCATCCCCTGCCCATTGGTGAGGGACAGACCATATCCCAGCCCTACATGGTGGCCTTAATGACCGAGTGCCTGGGATTGAAAGGGGTTGAGAAGGTATTGGAGGTGGGAACCGGCTCTGGTTATCAATCAGCCATCCTGGCAGAACTCTCCAAAGAGGTCTATACCATAGAGAGATTTGAAAGCTTAGCAGAAAGAGCCAAGAAAGTATTGAGTGATTTAGAGTATAAGAATGTAAAGGTGATTGTTGGTGATGGCTCACGAGGCCTAGAAGAGGAGGCTCCCTTCGATAGGATTGTTGTCACCGCCGGAGCCCCCGTATTACCTAAAAGTTTGGCTGATCAATTGGCCGAGGGAGGGAAGATGGTCATTCCTGTGGGTGGTTCCTTCTCTCAGGCCCTGCTCTTGGTGGAGAAAGAGAAAGATAAGGTGAAGACTACCAGTGTCTGCGGCTGTGTCTTCGTTCCCTTGATAGGAGAATATGGATGGAAGAGATAGTCCTGAAGGGTGCTAAGATTATCGATACCCTGAAGGAGAAGATTTATCGAGGGGATGTAGCAATTAACAAGGGAGTAATTACTGGTATCGGCAATTATCGAGGAAAAGAAGAGATTGATCTAAGGAATAAATTCTTACTCCCTGGCCTTATGGATGCTCACGTCCATTTAGAGAGTTCTATGGTAACTCCTGGAGAGTATGCTAAGGCCGTAGTTCCCCAGGGGACCACGACAGTCATTACTGATCCCCACGAGATTGCCAATGTCCTGGGCCTGGAGGGTATCAGATATATCATGGATTCAAGCGAGGATCTTCCTCTGGATGTCTTCATCATGCTTCCTTCCTGTGTTCCGGCAACAGAGCTTGAAACCTCGGGAGCGAGGCTGGAGGCAGAGGATTTAAAACAATTAATTGACCATCCCAGAGTATTGGGACTGGGAGAGGTGTTGAACTTTCCGGGAGTAATAAACGAAGACCCGAAGATTTTAGAGAAGATCGCTTTATTTAAGGACAGGATAGTCGATGGCCATGCTCCAGGGTTATCTGGGGAGGATTTAAAGAGATATATTCAAGCTGGGATAGGTTCAGACCACGAATGTACCAGAAGAGAGGAGGCAGAAGAGAAATTAAGAGCGGGGATGACCATTATGATTCGGGAGGGTTCGGCCTCTAAAAATCTGAAAGATCTTATTCCTGTAGTAAATGATGAAACCTACAAAAAATGTTTATTCTGTACAGACGATAGAAGCCCGGTTGACCTCCTGGAAGAAGGGCACATCAACTTCCTGATAAAGAGAGCCATTTATTTAGGCCTGGAACCCTTAATGGCCATTCAGCTGGCGACCATCAATACCGCCCATTACTTTAGACTAAAGGACAGAGGGGTCATTGCTCCAGGATATAAAGCAGATTTAGTAGTGGTTGATGACCTGGAAAATTTTAAGGTAGAAATGGTATTCAAAGATGGGAAGATAGTGGCAAAAGAAGGAAGACTCCTTTCTCCCATAAAGGAGGAAAAACCCCCCATGGTCACCAAGACCTTTCATGTCAAACCGCTCAAGGAAGAAGACTTCCAGATTAAAGAAATCCCTTCCATGATTATTGGAATCATCCTCAATGAAATAGTAACTCAATCCTTGGATGAAAGGGTGAAGATAAGAAATGGGTTCGCCATCTCAGATATAACAAGAGATATCCTGAAGATTGCGGTCATAGAAAGACATAAGGAAACGGGGAATATCGGTCTGGGATTCATAAAAGGAGTAGGTCTGAAAGAGGGAGCGTTAGGCACTTCTGTATCTCACGATAGCCACAATATCGTTGTTGTAGGAACGAATGACAGGGATATGTTCTTGGTCTCTCAAGAAATCATCAGAATGCAGGGAGGATTGGTAATCTGCAATAAAGGCAACGTTCTTGGTTCCTTACCTTTACCCCTTGCCGGAATTATGTCTGATCAAAACTTGACATCTGTTAGGACAAAACTCGAGGAACTACACGACATAGCCGCATCCTTAGGAATAAAATTAAAAGAACCGTTCATGACCCTATCCTTCCTAACCCTCTCTGTCATACCAGAACTAAAGATTACGGATAAGGGTTTAGTAGATGTCAGGCATTCCAAACTCATAACATAAGACAGGAATAGAAGATAAACTGTGTAATTGGTAGTTGGGTCAGGGTAAAGTAGTGGGTTTGGTAGTTCGGTAAGGGTTAGGTTTTTTTAAGACCAACTACCTAACCCAACAACCAAACTAACAACTTAACCTTAACCTAAAGACTTAACCTGAGAAATTGATATTTGATTTCTAAAGAGAACAATAATGAGACCAGAATTAGTCACCCTTCTTTTGGCCATGGCCCCCGTCTCTGAGCTTCGACTTGCCATTCCCTATGCCTGGAGCCAGGGGATGAATCACACCCTGGCCTATGTTCTATCAGTAATTGGAAATATAATCCCCGTTGTTCCTCTTTTACTATTTTTAGGGCCAGTCTCCAAATTCTTGAGAAGGTTCAGACCATTTGATAAGTTCTTTTCCTGGTGGTTTTCCCGTACCCTGAGACGCTCTCGTTTGGTGGAGAAGTATGAGGCCTTAGGATTGGTTCTATTCGTCATGATACCTCTCCCGGTTACTGGAGCCTGGACGGGAAGCGTGGTCGCCTTCCTCTTGGGAATAAGGTTCCGATTTGCCTTTCCCGCCATTATCTTAGGAGTCTTACTAGCAGGAATAATTGTTAGTCTTGGTTGGATGGCAATCATTCATGCTCTACTCTTTATTGGACACTGATTTTTACTTTCCTACTGTTTTTTTACTCTAATACTTTTGTATCTGATTTCTGATATCTGATTTCTGCGAACGAAGTGAGCTATCGGGGCGTAGCGCAGTTGGTTTAGCGCGCCACGTTCGGGACGTGGAGGTCGCTGGTTCGAATCCAGTCGCCCCGACCACCCCGCAAAATGATGCAAAGCATCATCGCGGGGTGAGCCCTGTACCGGAGCGAAAGCGACTGGTATAGGGCCAAAGAAAAAGGAGAAAAAATGAAAGTTGCTTTTGTTAGTCCTTCCTTCTGGAGTGGAAAGAGGAAGGATTTTTACAAGCCGGGAGATCAAATCTATGACCATCCCCTCCCCTTAGAGGAGAAGGGAACCTTAGTAAGATGCATCAAGAGCATGAAGAAGTTGAAAGATAAAGATTTTACCTTCATCCTCATCTCTGCCGCTACCCGACCTGAAGTAGAGAATGAGGTAGATAGAAAAATAAGAAGTTTAATAGAGGAGACAAGGACGAAATTTGATATCAGGGTCTTTGGCTACCGGGAATTAAGGAGATTTAAAAGATACCTGCAGAAAAAGGGAAAGAAGAGTCTCCTGAGTCCCCTTCATATGTATGGCTATGCAGGCATAAGGAATATGTGCCTTCTTGCCGCGCATATTTTAGGTGTAGATATCGCCATCTCCATAGATGACGATGTGGTATTTGAAGACCCGAATTATATGAAGAAAGCAAAAGAGTTCATCGGTAAGAAAAAGGGGCAAGATAGACCACTTGCTATTTACGGACCGTATCAGTACGGCAAGTCAGCGCCGGACTGGGAAAAGATAGAAACGCCCGTATGGAGGACCTACTGGGATAATGTAGCGCCTGCCCGCAAGGCCTGGGAGAAATTTATCCTCTCCAAAGGAAGACTAAAGGAGACCTCCTACGTTGTGATGTCCAATATCGTGGTCCATAAGGATTTTTTTACTAAAGTTCCCCTGGATCCGAATATAAATAGGGGAGAGGATATGGACTGGGTAGTTAATGCCCTGATGTTCGGTTATAAGTTCTTTGTGGACAATAAACTACGCGTAAGACACCTTCCACCTCCCCGTACCCATCCTGCTTGGCGACTGACTGGTGAGGACATAAAGAGATATATCTATGCTCGGGCGAAAGTGCGTTCTTTAGAAAAGCATAAAGGTATCCCGAAAGAATATTTTGACCCCTTTCCGGGAGAATTCTTAAAGGATGATTTAGAAGAAAGGATTTTCAAAACCAATATTATGCTCGCTATGGAATCTTTGGTCAATAAGGATTTCGAAGGAGCGAAGGGATGCTTAGAAAATATCCATCTGGCAAAGTACAAGGCAAGACCGAAATTTGATCCCTACGTGCATATGGTTAAGTTTCAAGGGGTCTGGGAGAAGCTAATGAACTACGTTGAAAAACATCGGGATGAACTACAGAAATTAATATTCAAAAGTTAGCCAGTTAAGAAGTCAATAGTCAATAGTCGGTGATCGGTAACCAGTGATCGGTGATTGCCCTTCGGATCCCGATGGGACCCTCAGGATCCCAGAGGGAGGAGACTGGGATTTGGTGATTAGGGGACTGCCCGCCGAAGGCGAGGTCTCGCCCCTCTGGGGCGGAGGGGATTGGGGACAAAAGCGTTCCTAATCTCCTAATACCCTAATTTCCAAATCCTGATATCCAAATTCCCTAATATCCAGAATCAAGCATCTAGGATCCAGCATCTGTGATCTGTGCAAATCTGTAACCATCTGTGAAAATCTGTGTCCGAACAGAGTGAGGAAAGAATGAGAATCGGTGTAATTGGTGCCAGTCGTTGTAATAAAAAAATCGCAAGGATTGCTTATCAAGTGGGGAAGGAGATTGCTAAGAGAAAAGCCATCCTTATCTGCGGTGGCTTGGGTGGGGTGATGGAAGAGGCCGCCAGGGGAGCAAAGGAGAATAAGGGATTGACTATAGGCATTCTTCCTGGATTCTCCTCCTCCGACGCCAATTCCTATATTGATATTCCCATTGTTACTGGAATGGACCATGGAAGGAACATCATCGTAGTGAGAAGTTGCGATGCCATCATTGCTGTTGGTGGCCGAGAGGGAACGTTATCCGAGATTGCTTTCGCCTTAAAATTAAGAATTCCCCTCATTGGAATAGAAACCTGGGAGATAGAAGGAGTAATAAAGGCCGACGATGCCCAGGCGGCAGTAAGCCATGCTTTCCAAGCATTAAAGAGAGAGAAGAAGATCGTGAGGTGCACTTAGAAGCATCGGGATTTCGATCCGATGCTTGATTACACCGATTAAAAGGCAGATTACACCGATTCTGAGCGAAGCGAGAATATCTTGATAGGCCCTAAAGTAAGAATCCATTCCTTTATAAAAGGAACGATGCATGACGGTGGGTTCAGTGAGGCAGTGAAGCACGCTGCTGTACACCTGGGAATCAATGGTCAGATGAAGCGCCTCCCGGATAGAAGGGTAGAGGTAATCGCCGAAGGGGAAAAGCATACCTTAGAGCAATTCTTAGAAGAGATAAGGTATGGAGAAGTAGCTGCTCAGATCACAGACGTCCAGACCACCTGGGAAGAGGCCACCGGAGAGTTTTCTGGCTTTCTGGTGAGATAAACAATAAACAAGATTACAGTGATGAGTAAAAAAGATTACAGTGATAAAGTAGGAGCCCATGCCATCTATAAAGGAAGGGTACAGGGGGTGGGCTTCAGATTTACTGCCCAGAGGTATGCTAATGAGACAGGAGTAACCGGTTACGTCAAGAACCTCTGGGGTGGTCAAGTAGAAATAGTGGCAGAAGGTGAAAAGAAAAAGGTGAAGACCTTCTTAGAGAGAATTAAAAACGGCCCCCTCTCTCGTTACATTGACGATGTAGAGACTCACTATAGTGGATATACCGGAGCGTTCCGAGACTTCCATATTAGATTTTAACTTACAAGGGATAGCAGGAAGGATAACGGTTACTACATCCGTCTAAAGCCGGACTGTTACGAACAGTTGCTTTTGTACTAATTATTGGTAACCCTTAGTAACCATTAGTAACTGCTAGTAACCTTTAACTGTTTTCCCCGCTAATCCCTGAGGAGTTTATGCGCTACGCTCTATTCGCCGATATTCATTCTAATCTGGAGGCCTTTCAGGCGGTCCGGGAAGAATTCAAGAAAGAGAAGATTGATGAATATGTCTGTTTGGGGGATATTGTAGGCTATGCTGCTAATCCCAACGAGTGCCTCAATCTCGCAAGGGAATTAAATCCCCTGACCATAATCGCTGGGAATCACGACTGGGCAAGCGTGGGAAAAACAGGTATCGATTACTTTCGTTCCCTTGCCAAAGAGGCCATTCTCTGGACCCAAAAGGAATTAACGGAAGAGAACAAGAACTTTCTTCAAAATCTTCCTTTGACCAAGGAATTCGATGACTTTGTCATTGTTCATGGAAGTCTATATGCTCCTCAAGAATGGCACTATATCTTCACCCTTCAGGATGCTAAGAGAAACTTTGACGAGCAGAAAAAGAGGATATGCTTCATCGCCCATTCCCACCAGCCATTCATCATCTCTCAAGACAGAGAAAGAAAGTGTGAAGGAGTAAAGGGAATGAGAGTTTCTCTAAGAGACGATTATAGATATTTGATAAATATCGGAAGCGTTGGCCAGCCCAGGGATGGTAATCCAGATGCCTGCTACTGCCTCTACGACAGAGATAAAAAAGAGATAGAATTAAAAAGAACTCCTTACCAGATAAAGAAGGCCCAGGATAAGATAATCTCTGCCGGCCTTCCCCAAGAATTGGCCTGGCGCCTTTCCCTAGGAAGGTAGAATGACTAAACTCACTTTCTATGGCGGGATAAATGAGATCGGGGGAAATAAAATTCTCTTAGAGGATAATGGAACCAGGATATTCTTGGATTTTGGTATGTCTTTTGGAAAAAGAGAGGAGTTTTTTGAAGAATATCTTATGCCCCGAACATCAAATGCCCTGGGCGATTTTATAGAAATGGGTTTGGTTCCGAACTTAAAAGGAGTCTATAGAACGGATCTGGTAAGATTACTGGGCCGGGAACCAAAACCCCCGGTCATTAATGCTGTATTCTTGAGTCACGCCCATGCTGACCATGTAAATTATATTTCATTCCTTCATGAGGATGTTCCCCTATACTGCGGTCACACTGCCCTTCTCATCCTACAATCGCTGAATGAGTCAAAGACCAGAACCATCGAAAGTGAAATCCTGGACTTTATGAAAAGACCACGGACCAGGAAGAGGGGAGAACCCCCGACAGTGCGAAAAGTAAAAACCTTCCGCACGGGAAACAAAATAAAAATTGGCTCTCTTTTCGTAGAGCCGGTTCATGTAGATCATTCTGTTCCCGGGGCCTATGGCTTTATTATCCATACCAGAAAAGGTGCCGTGGCCTACACCGGGGATTTAAGACTTCATGGAAGGCGCTCTCAAATGACCAGGGATTTCATTGAGAAGGCCCAAAAGGCCCGGCCTATTGCCCTTATTTGCGAGGGAACCCGGTTCAAAGAAAAACATAGAAAAGAAGAAAAAGAAGGGGAGGAAGAAGTAAGAAAGGAATGTCTAAAGGAAGTGAAAAAGACCAGGGGGCTGGTAATAGCCGATTTTAACTTCAAGGATGTCGATAGAGTAAAGACCTTCTATGCTATAGCCCGGGAGACGAAACGCAAGATGGTTGTTCATCTCCTGGACGTCTTTCTGCTGAAATATCTTTCTCAAGACCCGGCCCTGGACCTTCCTCAACCGGACGACCCCAATATTCTTATTTTCCTGCCTAAAAGGCAGAGCGGGACCTATCGGGAGGATGACTACCAGAAAGCGGAGAGGCAGTTCTATCACTACCCCAATACCGTAACTGCCGGGAACCTGGATCAGAAAAATGTTCTTTTATGCTTCTCTTACTGGAAGATAAAGGAACTCATTGATATTCAGCCCCTATCCGGCAGCCTTTTCATTCATTCCCTTTCTGAGCCTTTTAATGAAGAGATGGCCATGGCTTATCAGCGGCTCAGGAACTGGATAGACCATTATCGGCTGAAGTTTTTCCAGAGCCACTGTTCCGGCCATGCTTCAGAAAAAGAATTGAAAGAAATCATCGAGAAAATCAATCCCCGGCAACTTTTTTTCATCCATATTCAGCCGCCCCAGAAAAAGTATCTGGTGCCCCTGGATCAAGAAGGAGTAGAAGAATTCCGGGCGATGGTAAGAAAAGAATTCGAAGGCGCAGATAGGCAGGTAATCGTCCCGGAATATGGCAGGAGCTATGAGCTATAGATGACGATAGACGATAGATGAAAAGTTGGTAATCGGTGATCGGTAATCGGTTATCAGGTGAAAGTGAGCAGGTGAGAAAGTGTGCACCAAGTCCGATGAATCGGGCAACTACGGATTGGGCGAACTAACGGATGGACGGACTGACGGATGCGACGGATTAGACGGACGAGGGAAATGGGGAAAAGGGGTAACGTGGAGAAGATAAAAAAAGAAATTGAGAGACTAAGAGAAGAGATAAGGTATCACGACTACAAATATTACATTGAGAACCAGCCAGTCATCTCTGATAAGGAATACGATGCCTTGATGCAAAAACTCATCAAATTAGAGGAGAAGTATCCTCAATTCATCACTCCCGATTCCTCTACCCAGAGAGTAGGAGGGGCACCGGCAGAGGAGTTTGGGGAGGCCAAACATATCGTTCCTCTATTGAGTCTATCCAACGCCTTCTCCTTTGAGGATTTAGAGGCCTTTGATAAGAGAGTAAAGAGGATGCTCGGCCTTCCTTCCGATAGAGATATAGAGTATGTCTCGGAACTCAAGATAGATGGCTTGGCCATTAACCTTACCTATGAGAATGGAGTCTTAGTAAGGGGGGCGACAAGGGGGGATGGTTTTAGGGGCGAGAATGTCACCAATAACCTGAAGACTATTCACGCCATCCCCCTACGCTTAAGAGGGGAGAGGATACCGAGACTCCTGGAGGTTCGGGGAGAGGTCTATATGCTCCATAAGGACTTCCAGAGACTCAATAGGGAGAGAGAGAAGTCTGGCGAGCCTCTATTCGCCAATCCTCGGAATGCCGCCGCAGGAAGCGTGAGGCAACTCGACCCCAAAATTACTGCCAGAAGAAAATTAGACATCTTCACCTATGCCTCAGGGGAATACCGAGATGGAAAGATAGAGACCCATATAGAACTCTTAAGACTTTTTAAATCCCTGGGGCTAAAGGTAAATCCCACTACAAGGCTCCGCAAGAATACCAAAGAGGTAATAGAATTCTGCCGGAATTGGACAGAGAAAAAGAAGGATCTGGGCTACGATGTGGATGGGGTAGTAATAAAGGTAAATTCCTTAAGATTACAAGAGAAGTTAGGGGCGGTTACCAAGTCTCCCAGATGGGCCGTAGCCTATAAGTTTCCGGCCGAGCAAACGACGACCAGAATAAAAGAGATCATCGTTCAGGTGGGAAGAACCGGCGCCCTAACCCCCGTAGCCATTATGGAACCGGTAGAGGTGGGAGGGGTGACCGTCTCCCGGGCCACCCTGCATAATGAAGATGAGATAAAGAAGAAGGATATTCGGGTGGGGGATAGGGTGCTCATTGAGAGGGCCGGGGATGTCATCCCGTATGTGGTCTCTGTCATCAAAGAGAAGAGAACCGGGAAAGAGGAGAAATTCATCTTTCCCAGGGAGTGTCCCGCCTGTGGAGCAGATGTCTATCGGCCTCCGGGAGAGGTAGTGATTAGATGCACCAATATCTCCTGTTCCGCCCAGATTAAGGAGACCATCAGGCACTTTACCTCACGGGGAGCTATGGATATGGAAGGGATTGGTGATGCCCAGGTGGAGCAGTTAGTAGAGAAGGGGCTCATTAAGGACCCTGCAGACCTATATTACCTTAAAAAAGAAAACCTCCTCACCTTAGAAAGGATGGGGGATAAGCTTGCTTCTAATATTCTGGAAGCAATTGAAAAGAGTAAAGAAAGAGAATTATCCCGTCTCATTTACGCCCTGGGAATAAGGCACGTAGGAACCCATATCGCCGATGTCTTAGCAAAGAACTATCCTGCCCTGGATGAATTATCAAAAGCCAGAGCCGAGGAACTTTCCTCTATTCCGGAGATCGGTCCCATCGTAGCCCAGAGTGTGGAATTATTCTTCAGGCAGGAGGGAGCAAAGAGGGTCATCGATAAACTGAGGAGGGCGGGAGTAAGATTAGAGGTAGAAAAGAAGAAAAAAGCCCCGCAAATCTTGACCGGAAAGACCTTCGTTTTAACCGGAGAATTAGAAGAATTCACCAGAGAAGAGGCTTCAGAAATAATAAAAGAACTGGGAGGAAGGGTCGCCTCCTCAGTGAGCAGGAAAACAGACTATGTAGTCGCCGGAAAAGAACCCGGCTCAAAATATACCAAGGCAAAAGAACTAGGTATTAAGATCATAGACGAAAAAAAGTTTAAAAAATTAATTAGAAAGTGAGGTAATAGCATTCCCGAATTCCCGGGAATTCGGGAATGCTATTACCTCACTTTCTAATTAATTTTTTAAACTT
>JAHIPW010000148.1 GCA_018903055.1 bacterium | reverse complement strand
ATAAAGAGTCTAGTAAGAATAATGCCGGCCCCAAAGTGATCATTGGAAGAAAGGAAAGAAGCGCCGGGAGGGTATTTGTCGATATGACGGGAGGAACAGAAGGGTCAGAGAAAATATTTGAAAAACTCTCTACTGCCGGGGTGGGAACCATTGTGGGCATGCACATCTCTGAGAAACATTATAAAGAGGCGGAGAAGCATCACATCAATATCATCGTTGCCGGCCATATGGCAAGCGACACCTTAGGATTGAACCTTTTGCTGGATGAGATAGAGAAGAAGGAAAGACTGAAGATTATTCCTTGTTCCGGCTTCCGTCGCTATAGACATAAGAAATAATTGGCTTCAGGTCACAGGCCACAGGCTTCAGGTTTTACAACTTGAGGCTTGAGGCTTGAGGCTTGAGGCTTGGAGATTGAAATGAATGGCAGAATTTCCGATGCTCTCTTGGATAAAATCCGGGAGGCGAATGATATCGTCTCTGTCATCGGGGACTATGCGGTATTGAGGAAGACGGGAAGAAACTTCAAGGCATTATGCCCCTTCCATACCGAGAAGACTCCCTCCTTTATAGTCAGCCCGGAGAAGCAGATCTTCCATTGTTTTGGCTGCTTCCCTTCAGGTGCTTTAATCAGGACTGAAGAAGGTTTTCACAAGATTGAAGATATCCAGGTAGGAGAATTGGTTCTTACCCATCGTGGTAGATTTATGCCGGTTATAAGGATCTTATGGAGACCTTATAATGGGGAACTTGTAGAGATATATACCAGAAAATCAAATCTACCTGTAACTTTAACCACAGATCACGAAGTCTTTGTAATAAAGACAAAAAATTGTCAGTATAAATCGCGGAAGACTAAAATCTGCCAATGGCGATGTAAATTAAACTGTCCTGCAAAATTTTTCAAAGAGTATAAAATAGAGAAATTACCAGCCTCTCAACTTTCCCTTAATGATTATCTGCTCTACCCCATTAATCAAGAGATAAACGATGTTAAATTCATAAATTTGGATAGATATTATGATCGCAGAATCAGCAATTTTGGACCAGAGATAAAACCTATTCCTACCAGAATAAAGGTTGATGAAAAATTTTTAAAATTAATTGGATACTGGATAGCAGAGGGAAGCAATCATCGAGCCTATATCCGATTCAGTCTGGGAAGTCATGAAGCAAAATTTGGCCAGGAAATAGAAGAACTTATTAAAGATATTTTCTATATAAAGACTTCCTTCCATATGCGAAAAAAAGCAAACAAAACTGGTTTAGAAATAACCGCTTGTAATTCAAAACTGTCTAATATCTTTGAAAATCTCTGTGGGAAAGGGGCAGAGAATAAGCATATCCCCTTTGAACTTCAGAATTTACCTCCCAAAAAGCAGAGAATGATTTTAGATGCCATTTTTAAAGGCGACGGATATACTGGTAAGGTTGCTAAGTGTAAAGAGGATAGGGAATTTAAGGCTATCACTACCGTATCTCCAGTTTTAGCTGAACAACTAAAAGATATTCTATTAAGATTGGAGATTTCTCCCACGGTTCGGGTAGCAAATGCTAAGATAGATAAAAATAAAGTGAGACATAAGACTGCCTACACTATCCTATGGCAAGAAAATATTAAATTGCACTTCTCAGATATCAGGCAGATAAACGATCTTGTTTATCAAATTCTACCGATTAGAAAAATTGTAAGAAGAGCATTTGCCGAGAATGTTTACAATCTAACCGTAGCCGAGGATCACTCCTATACTACACCCAATTTTGTGGTAGGAAATTGTGGAATCGGGGGAAATGTCTTCAACTTCTTAATGAAGTATGAGAATATCTCATTCCCGGAAGCAGTAAGAAGATTAGCCAAGAAGGCGGGGATTCCCTTACCTATGGTGACCAGGGAAGAGGGGGTTCGTGTTGAGGAAAAGGAGGAGTTATACAGGTTAAATAGCATAGTTGCTGACTACTTCTCTAAATCCCTGGTAAATACCCCTTCAGGAAAGAGGGCCATTGAGTATCTCAGGGAACGGGGGATCAAGAGAGAGACCATGGAGAAGTTTAGGTTGGGTTACGCCCCTTCCTCCTGGGATGAGCTCCTATCCCAGCTCAAGGAGAAGGGCTTTAGTAGAGAATTATTGATAAAAGGAGGTCTTTTAACCTCTCAGGGAAAGCCTTACTTTTGGAGTCGAATCATCTTCCCCATCCTCGATACCCAGGATCGGGTAGTGGGATTTGGGGGAAGGATCTTGGGGAAAGGGGAACCGAAGTACCTCAACTCCCCCCAGACTCCGATCTATGATAAAGGAAGAATACTCTATGGATTGAACTGGGCAAAGGAGGCCATTCGCTCTAAGGAGGGGGCGGTCGTTGTTGAAGGCTATATGGACGTCATCCTGCCCTATCAGGAAGGATTTCAGAATTTTATTGCCTCTATGGGAACCTCCCTGACTACGGGACAGGTCTATCTTCTGAAGAGGTTCTCCCCTCAGGTTACCATGCTCTATGATGCTGATGCTGCTGGGGTTCAAGCCACCCTAAGGAGCCTCGATCTCTTTTTGGAGCAGGGGGTAAAGGTAAAGGCGATTTCTCTCTCTAAAGGTTATGACCCGGATACCTTCATTCAGGATAAGGGCCGGGAGGCCTTTTCTAAACTTTTGTCCCAGGCGCTTCCTCTAATTGAGTGGCGTTTTCAGCTGGCTAAGAGTAAGTTCGATATTAAGACCATAGAGGGAAAGATTGCTATAGCGGAGGATCTTCTTCCCACCATAGCCAAAGAGAGGAATCTCATCCGCCAGAGGGAAGAGATAAAGCGGCTCTCCCAAGAGCTCTCTTTAGAGGAGGAGATCCTCTGGATGGAATTGAAGAAGATAAAAAGCGGCCGTCTTTTTTCAAAAGAGGCCCTTAAAGTAGGCTCCCAACCTTCAGACCTTCTCCGCAAAGCAGAGGCCTCCCTCATCCAACTCCTGCTGCAAGATGAGAGCTTTGTTTCTTTAGTACAGGAGAAACTCGGCCCGGATGATTTCATCCACCCAGAGTATAGAAGGATTGCCCAGGCGCTCTTCGATTTAAGCACCAGAGAAAAATCCCTCTCCCCGGCTAAAATAATGGACCAGTTAAAAGATAAGAGTTTAAGCCAGATAGTCACTTCCCTTCTTATGGAGAAGAGAGAATATCCCAGAAAAGAGAGGGCACTCAATGATCTCATAAAGACCATTAAAGACAATAAGTTAAAGTTGGAATATCGGAGATTAGAGAAAGAGATAAAAGAGGTTCTGGATAGGAAGGGAGCTATCAACCAAGAGAAGAGGACGCGTTATCTGGAACTTTTGAAATACTTTCGCGGCTAACAACACGGATTAGCACGATGCACTCCGTTGGCATCGTAGGGTGCTTGAATACATCAAGCAATGTCACAGATTGTTTACGGATAGACACGGATCACAGATCATTTGTCAGCCACAAGCTACAAGCTTCAAGATTCTGAAGCCTTTTAGCCTGGAACACATTAATGCATTATCTGTGATCTGTGAGAATCTGTCTTAAATCTGTGTAGATCTGTGTTTCAGGGGGGAGAATGGTTAAGAAGAAAAAGATATCTTTCCGCATTCTAAAGAAACTGGTTAATTTAGGGAAGAAGAAGGGGTATCTTACCTGGGATGAACTGAATGAAGCCCTTCCCCCAAAGGTCATTACCTCCCGTGAGATCGATGATATCCTAATTGCCTTAGAGAAGAAAGGAATAGCGGTCAGGGAATTAAAGAAGAGGCCTATCCCCTTAGAAAAGCCACTCCCGACAGAGGGAAGGATTGAGGACCCGGTGAGGATGTATTTCGTCCAGATGGGCAGAACTCCTCTGCTTACTCGCCCCCAGGAGATTGCCCTGGCAACGAGAATAGAAGAATCCCAAAAGAGATTAAGGGAAATTGTATTCAAGATTTCCCTTACCCCGGATGAGGTTCTCTCCACGGCAGCTCGCCTGGAAAAGAAAAGAACGAGAATAGAAAACTTCTCTCGTATTTCGGTAAAGGCCGCTAGCATTGAGGAAGAGGAAGAGAGGATGATTCAGAAGGCCTTGCAATTGGCGAGAAGGATTAAGAGGGCAAAGAACTTTATTACTCGAGCCAACAAGCGTCTCCTTCAGGAGAGGATGGGAAAGAGGAAAAGGGAAGAATTAAAGAGAAAGATGAAGGAGGAGAAGAAAAGGATTATACAGAGTTTAAAGGAGATCGGCCTTCGACCCCAGGAAGTGGAGAGAATTACCCAGAAGGTGCTGAAGTATGCCCAAAGAATAGAAGAATTAGAAAAGGAAATTAAGAATATTGAAAGAACCTGCGGCCTCTCCTATGAGAGAATGAAGAAGCGCCTAAAAAAGTTAAGAAAAAAGAGAATAAATTATGAAGAGATTAAAGAAACAAGTGGCGAGATTAAAAAACTTCTGGCCAAGATTCGGGAGATAGAGAAGAAAACCAGCCACAAAACTACTACCTTAAAGGATCTAGCCAAAAAGATTGAGGTTGAGGAGGAGAAGAAGCATCGGGCTAAGATGGCCCTGGTCCAGGCCAACCTGAGGCTAGTGATCTCCATCGCCAAGAAATATGTGAATCGGGGGCTTTCCTTTCTAGACCTCATTCAGGAGGGAAATATAGGTCTCATGAGGGCGGTAGACAAGTTTGAGTATAAAAGAGGATATAAGTTCTCCACCTATGCCACCTGGTGGATAAGGCAGGCCATCACCAGAGCCATTGCCGATCAGGCACGGACCATAAGAATCCCGGTCCATATGATCGAGACCATCAATAAGCTGAGTCGCATCTCACGCTACCTGGTTCAGGAGCTGGGAAGGGGGCCTACCCCAGAGGAGATCGCAAGGGCCATGAAGTTTCCCCTGGCCAAGGTGCAGAAGATACTAAGAATCTCCCAGAATCCCATCTCCTTAGAGACCCCCATTGGAGAGGAGGGGGATAGCCTATTCGGGGATTTCATTGAGGATGAGAAAGCCGTCTCCCCAGCCAGGGCCACTGCCTTTTCTCTCTTCCAGGAAGAGATAAGAAAGGTTTTATCCACACTATCTGAGAGGGAGGCAAAGGTCTTAAGGCTTCGCTTCGGCCTGGACGATGGCTCTCCCCGCACCTTGGAGGAGGTGGGGGCCGTCTTTCATGTTACCCGGGAGAGGGTGCGTCAGATTGAAGCCAAGGCCCTGAGAAAGCTTCGCCATCCCCTAAGGAGCAAGAGACTCAAAAGCTACATCGACTGGGGCATAGAATAGGACACGGATAGACACAGATAACAACACGGATAGACACGGATAACTAAATGCAAAATGTAAAAATCAAAGTGCCTGCCTGTCGGCAGACAGGCAAAATGACAAACCATAGGAAAATCAAAAATCAAAGATTAAAATGCCCTTAGAGATTGCAAGGCAATCTCAAGGACTTTAGTCCCGGAAATTCTGCGAATTTCTCGGGGCAAAATGACAAATTAAAAATCAAAAAGAAATATCCTATAGAAGAAACTTTCCTGCTCCGATATTATTTTACAATGAGAATAATTTTACATTTTGATATGTAATTTTAATATTTAATATTTGATATTTGCATTTACGATATGTGATCTTGATTTTTGATATTTGATTTTTAAATTTAAACTAATCCGTGATTATCTGTATATTATATCCGTGATAATCCGTGTCCGGGCCCTTAGCTCAGCTGGTTAGAGCAACGGACTCATAATCCGTCGGTCGAAGGTTCAAATCCTTCAGGGCCCACCAAATTTTGACCTTGTCAAAATTTGATCTCGAGGCCGTTAGGCCGAGAGACCTTAGTTAAAAAGGTCCCTCACCCTTTGGGTTCGGGATCCAAATTTCTTTCAGAAATTTGGGCGCATAGCTCAGCCTGCCCCGTTAGAGATCCTTGCCGAAGGCAAGGCAGACACCTTTGGTGTCTTATCTCTAACGGGGTGAAGTTAGAGCGCTACGTTCATTCACCCCGTTAGATTGTATGGGCAGCTAGCTCAGTTGGTTAGAGTGCCACGCTCACATCGTGGAGGTCACAGGTTCAAATCCTGTGCTGCCCACCAGAAAGATCTAACGGGGCAAGTCGTAGAGGTCATAGGTTCAAATCCTATGCCACCCACCATTTTAAAATACTAACTTTGCTTTTATCGGGGCTGCGCCCATCATCCCGACCTTTGGTCGGGATGATCTCGAGGCCGTAGAGCCGAGAGACCTTAATTGAAAAGGAAAAGATATGTTAGAAGATCTAAAACTCTTAGCCCAGCTTCAGGCTTTCGATAGCCAGATT
>JAHIPW010000147.1 GCA_018903055.1 bacterium | reverse complement strand
TCAAGTCTCCGAACTCTCCCTCGGGGACCTCGAGTCCCCTCGGGACGAGAGGCGAACTACATTACCCTCTCCGGCTCAGGAGAGCCGACCCTCAATTCAAAGATTGGTGAAATAATCTCTGGAATCAAAAAGATAACCTCTATTCCGATTGCTGTCTTAACTAACGGCTCCCTATTATATAGAAGAGAAGTAAGAGATAGCCTGAAGAAAGCAGACTTAGTCATCCCCTCTCTCGATGCCGCAACTACCCAGGTCTTCAGGAAGATAAATCGACCCGCTAAATCTTTAAAAATTGAGAAGATTATTAAAGGGCTGGTAGATTTCAGAAAGGAATATAGGGGAAAGATGTGGCTTGAGGTTATGCTCGCTAAAGGAATAAATGACGGTAGAGAAGAGATTGAAAATTTAAAGAGAGCAATTGCTAAGATTAAACCAGATAGGGTTCAACTCAATACCGTTGCTCGTCCACCCTGCGAGAAATTTGCTAAGGTTTTAAATAATGAAGAACTCAAAAGGATAAAGAATCTCCTTGGACCTCCGGCGGAGATAATCATTAACTTTGAAAGAAAGGCTCTGCCCAAAAAGATAAAGGACCTAAAGAAAGGGATAGTGGCCATGCTTGAGAGGAGACCGGCTACGGTAAAGGATTTAGCCGAGGGACTGGGTGTTCATAGAAATGAGGTCCTCAAATACCTTGCTCTTCTAGAAAAAAAGAAAAGAATAAAATCGTTTAGCTATAAGGGTAAGAGGTATTACCAAGCAGGATGAAGTCTTTCCTCCCCCTATTGGTTGCCTTTGGTGCCGGGATGGCCTCCTTCCTTTCTCCTTGCATCCTACCCTTGATTCTCGCTTATCTTGCTTTTATTACTGGAATTTCTATCGATGAGTTAAAAGATTCGCAGGAGAAGATTAGGAACCTGAAGAGGATTTTTTATGAAACACTTCTTTTTATTTTGGGCTTCTCCTTTATCTTCGTTATCCTGGGGGCCTCTGCCACCTATTTAGGAGGCCTCATCTCCTCCTACCAGAAGATCTTGAGGATAATTGGTGGAATAATAGTCATCCTCTTTGGTCTCTACCTTACTGGCCTTTTAAAGATCAGGCCCCTTCAATATGAGAAGAGGATTCATTTAAAAACCAAACCAACCAATCTCTTTGGCTCATTCTTAATAGGGGCTGTCTTTGCTCTTGGCTGGAGTCCCTGCGTGGGACCGATACTTGCTTCTATTCTTGCCTATGCTGCTACACAGGAGACCCTATCTCAAGGGGTTCTTCTCTTAAGCATCTATTCCTTAGGTTTAGGGCTCCCCTTTCTAATCACTGCCTTAGCAATTAACACCTTTCTAAACTTCTTTCAAAAGATAAGAAAATATTTCAAAGCAATCTCAATAGCAAGTGGACTATTGCTCATTACTATAGGCCTCTTAATTATATTCCAGGGAGGGTTCCGCTGAAAACTATGTAGCTCCATTCCTTCTCTTCGTATCTTTGTGTCTTCGTAGTAAGTGATTATTCTGCGTCTTTGTGTTGAAGTTTATGTTTTAACGGTTGCGGTGGGGGGAATTTATTTTTGCGTCTTTCAGTTAAATTTTGCGTCTTTGCGGTTGCAAGGGAGGGTCGGTATGGAGATAATGTTAATCGAAGAAAACTTCCAGAAAGAGGTTTTAGAATCTGATATCCCGGTTCTGGTTGACTTCTGGGCCGAGTGGTGCGCCCCCTGTCTCATGATTGCTCCTACAATAGAGGAAATCGCACAGGAGTATTCCGGAAGATTGCGGGTGGGTAAATTAAACGTGGATGAAAATCCAACCATTGCTGCTAAATATAATATTCGGAGTATCCCCACCCTTCTCATCTTCAAAGAGGGCAAAGTCATAGAACAGATCGTAGGGGCCTTACCCAAGGAAGCTCTCAAGTCCAAGATAGAAGTAATTCTCCCAATGGAACTGAAAGAGATAAAGAAAGAAATCAGAAGAGGGCTTGAGAAATATACGAAGGAGAGCCCCTATAAGTTCAATCCGGATAAGAAGAAGGTAGATTTAATCCTGAGCGGGCTTGCTAAGAGAAAAAAAGAGTTGGGATTCGCATACTGTCCCTGCCGAGTTCCTTCTGGAAATAAAGAAGAGGATAGAAAGATTATCTGCCCCTGTGCCTACCATAAGGAAGAGATTGCTAAAGATGGCATCTGCCTCTGTGGATTATTTGTAAGAAAGGAAAGGTAAGGGCGGTAGAGAATAAAAAGTAACCTTAGCCATTTACCTTTATCAAATGAAAAGCCCCCAATTTGGGGGCTTTTTTACTATCTTTAAGGTTAAAATATATAAATTGAGGCCAAAAACGACTAAAAGAGGGTCATTTTCGAGGTTTTTAGGCCTGTTTCTGGGCTTTTATGGGCTCTTTTTGATAATTTCTTCCATTTCTCTATGAATTTTTCCGTTTGAGGCTAATATCTCTTTTTCATAGATATCGATTTTATCTCCTTTGAAGTCGGTCACTTCTCCTCCGGCCTCAGTAACGATGAGGCTTCCTGCTGCCACATCCCAGGGGGCGAGTTGCTCCTCCCAGAAGCCATCGAAACGGCCGTTAGCAGTATAACAGAGATTTAGAGCCGCCGCCCCATCTCTCCTAATTCCTTGAGAGTTTAGCATGAATTCTCTATAGAGTTTAAGATACTCATCTGCCCTTTCCCTCCTATCATAGGGAAAGCCGGTGGCTAAGAGGCCTTTATCCAATTCATCTATCTTAGAGACGGAGATTCTTTTTCCGTTTAAGGTAGCTCCTTTCTCCTTCTCTGCCAAGAATAGTTCATTGGGAACTGGATCATAGACCACGCCCAATATGACCTCACCATCCTTCTCCAAAGCAATGGAGACGCAGTATCTGGGATATTCGTGGACATAGTTCGTCGTCCCATCTAAGGGATCTATAATCCATTTGTATTGATTGCCCTTCTCTTTTATTCTGCTTTCCTCAGTCAGTATATCATGAGAAGGATACTTCTCCCTAATAATACTGAGGACTCTCTCCTCTGCCAACCTATCAATATCTGTAACCAGACTTACCCTGCCTTTGTAATCAATTCTTTTTATTTTCCCCAGATTTTTTCTTAATATATCTCCTGCTTCTTTCGCTGCCCTAATAGCAAGTTCCCTAAACTCTTTCATACTGTTTTTCCTAAGCTGAGGTTAGCCACGGCATT
>JAHIPW010000146.1 GCA_018903055.1 bacterium | reverse complement strand
TTGCCGAACATAGTGAGGCTTATTTTGGTGCATTACTTAGACAAAATTAATAGTCCTAAGGATTTAAAAGATTTAAGTATCGGTGAATTGTCCCATCTTGCTTCTGAGATAAGAGAGAAGATTATCTCTACGGTATCGAAGACCGGAGGCCATCTGGCTCCCAATTTAGGGGTAGTGGAACTGACTATCGCCCTTCACCGTGTTTTGAATACCCCCCGGGATAAGGTTGTCTGGGATGTGGGACATCAGACATATGCTCATAAACTCCTTACCGGCAGGAGAAAGAAATTTTCCACTCTCAGACAGCACAAGGGACTAAGCGGATTTCCCAGGAGGGAAGAGAGTAGATACGATGCTTTTGGCACCGGACACTCCTCAACCTCCATCTCTGCTGCCCTGGGAATGGCCAAGGCTCGGGACATAAAGAATGAAGATTATACTGTGGCTGCTATTATTGGGGATGCCTCCCTTTCCGGAGGGATGGCCTTCGAGGCCCTAAATCAGGCAGGAGCCCTGGGAACCGACCTCCTGGTCATTTTGAATGACAATGAGATGTCCATCTCAAAGAATGTTGGCGCCCTGTCAATCTACTTAAATAAACTTATGGCCACCCCGTTATATAATAGGCTGAGGAGGAGGACTCAGTATCTGGTGAAGAAGACCCCGGTCATCGGATCCCGGGCCTTAAAGTTTACCCGAAGATTGGAGGAAGGGCTAAAGAATCTTTTCATCCCCAGCATCTGGTTTGAGGAGTTGGGATTCAGATACTTTGGACCAGTGGATGGCCATAATCTAACCCATCTCATTGATACCCTGGAGAGGGTGAAGAAGTTGGAGGGGCCGATTCTGGTTCATATCATTACTAAGAAGGGCAAGGGTTACAGATTGGCAGAGGAAGAGCCTGCTAAGTTCCATGGATTGGGTCCTTTCGATATCAAGTTAGGAAGGGTGAAGAGGGTAGAGAAACGGCCTACCTATACCCAGGTCTTTGGAGAGACCTTACTCAGACTGGCCAGAAGAGATAAGAGGATAGTTGGGATTACTGCTGCCATGGAATGGGGGACCGGCCTGGAAATTCTTAGGGACGAGTTTCCCGGCCGGTTCTTTGATGTGGGGATTGCTGAGCAGCATGCCGTCACCTTTGCTGCCGGATTGGCAGTAGATGGTTTAAAACCAGTGGTCGCCATCTACTCTACTTTTTTACAGAGGGCCTACGATCAGGTGCTCCACGACGTCTGTCTTCAGAACCTGCCTGTTCTCTTCGCCATCGATCGGGCAGGGATTGTGGAAGGGGATGGAGCGACTCATCAGGGGATATTTGATATCGCCTATCTTTCCCATATTCCAAATCTGACCTTAATGGCTCCCAAGGATGAGAACGAGCTCCGCCATATGCTCTATACTGGCTTAAAGCACGATGGCCCTATCGCCTTACGCTATCCCAAGGAAGAAGGGAGAGGAGTAAAACTGGATAGGAAACTTAGGGTCCTGCCCATTGGTAGGGCCGAAATCTTGCGCAGAGGAGAAGGTTTAGCCATCTTTGCTCTGGGTTCTACGGTCTATCCGGCATTAGAAGTAGCGGAAAAATTAGATGCTACCTTAGTTAATCTGCGCTTTGCGAAACCCTTAGATAAAAAAATAATTACTACTTTAGCCCGGGAGTGTGGTAGAATAGTCATTGTTGAAGAAGGGACTCTGGAAGGAGGGGTGGGAACAAGGGTCTTAGAGCTTTTAGAGGAAGAGGGTTTGGGCAATATTAAGGTAAGATGTATTGGCCTTCCAGATAAATTCCTGGAGCATGGCCCGCGTAATATTCTACTCTCCAAGTATGGCCTGACATCCCGGGGGATATTAAAGACCATTAAGAAATGGCTAAAGAGCGCTTAGATAGACTCCTCTTTAGAAGAGGATTCTTTTCTTCAAGAGAGAAGGCGATAAGAGCCATCTTGGCAGGAGAGGTCTACTTAGAGGGGGAGAGGATAGATAAACCTGGGGTAAGGATAGACGATAAGGCAAGCATTACCCTTAAGAAGAGGAGTTCCTATGTCAGTCGGGGAGGGGAAAAGCTAGAAAAAGCATTGAAAGAATTTGGGATTGATATAAAAGAAAAGATAACCCTGGATGCTGGAGCCTCTACCGGAGGATTTACTGACTGTCTCTTGAAGTATGGAGCAAAAAAGGTCTATGCTGTTGATGTGGGCTATGGTCAGTTGGCCTGGAGATTGAGGATGGATCCTCGGGTAGTAGTGCTGGAGAGAAGAAATATTCGTTATTTAAAGAAAGAGGAATTAGAAGAAAAGATAGACCTCGTTACCCTGGATCTCTCCTTCATCTCCCTGACTAAAGTCCTAGAAGGAATTGACAATCTTTTGACTCTAAAAGGAGAGATTATCGCTCTCATCAAGCCTCAGTTTGAGGCCGGAAGAGAGAAGGTAAAGAGGGGAGGGGTAGTAAGGGATCCCGGCGTTCACAGAGAGGTTATTCTTAAGGT
>JAHIPW010000145.1 GCA_018903055.1 bacterium | reverse complement strand
TATCTAGCAAAAGTTCCTCTTTTCTCGTCCCGCTTCGCGAGATATCGATGGCCGGAAATATTCTCCTATCCACCAGCCTTCTATCGAGTACCAGCTCCATATTCCCCGTACCTTTAAACTCCTCAAAGATTACCTCATCCATCTTGCTCCCGGTGTCGATTAAGGCAGTAGCCAGAATGGTTAAAGAGCCTCCCTCTTCAATGTTGCGGGCAGAACCAAAGAACCTCTTGGGCTTGGACAAGGCATTGGCATCCACCCCTCCCGTCAGGACCTTTCCTGAATGGGGACAAGTGGTATTATATGCCCGAGCCAACCTGGTGACAGAGTCCAGGAGAATGACCACATCCTTCTTATACTCCACAAGCCGCTTGGCCTTCTCCAGGACCATCTCTGCCACCTGGACGTGGCGGGTGGCCGGCTCGTCAAAGGTAGAAGCAATGACCTCTCCCTTTACGCTTCGCTCCATATCTGTTACTTCCTCAGGTCTTTCTCCAACTAAGAGAATGATTAAGATTATCTCGGGATGGTTGGTGGTGATGGAGTTGGCAATTTTCTGCAATAGAATGGTCTTTCCCGCCCGGGGAGGAGAAACGATTAGGCCTCTTTGGCCTTTTCCAATGGGAGTCAAGAGATCCATGACCCTCTCTGAGATAGTATCGGTTCCTGTCTCCAGCCCAATCCTTTCCTTGGGATATAGGGGAGTGAGGTTATCGAATAGTACTCTTTCCCTAGCCAGTTCTGGGTTTTCAAAGTTTACGGCCTCAACCTTGAGTAAAGCGAAGAACTTTTCACTCGCCTTGGGAGGACGAATTTGGCCAGAGACGATATCTCCCTTCTTGAGACTGAAGCGCCTTATCTGAGAGGGAGAGACATAGATGTCATCTGGGCCAGGAAGATAGTTGGTATTGGGTGAACGTAAGAAACCAAAACCATCGGGGAGAATTTCCAAAACACCTTCCCCAAAGAAAAGGCCTTCCTTTTTGGTTTGGGCCTTCAATATTTTGAAGATGAGCTCCTGCTTCCTCAGGTTTCCTACCCCAGGAATCTTCATCTTTTTCGCCACATTACTTAGCTCAGAGATGGTTTTTTCTTTCAAAACAACGATATCCATTCTTCACCTCAACTGTAACCACAGAACTTCATTAGCTGCAAGCTGCACGCCTCAAGCTACAAGCTTTTCTGTGGCCTGTGGCCTGTGACTTGTGGCCTCTTCTATGTTCTCAGTGGTATAATATTTTACTCTTTTTTATCGGTAATTGTCAAACACAGCTGGTCATGGACCTCTTTTGTTCTCCTTATGGTCTTCTTAGCCGATCCACTGTTATCAATGACATAATCGGCCAATTTCACCTTTTCAGAGAGGGGCATCTGGGTGGCGATGCGTTCTTTGGCCTCTCTCTCTGTCAAATGATCCCTCTGGACCAGGCGCTTGACTTGAATCTTAGGACTTACGGTAACTACAATGAGTTTATCGGCTAAAGATAATTCTCCGGCTTCTATTAAGAGAGCGGCATCCAGGATAACTATTCTCTCTCCTCTTTCTTTAAAATCCCTTATTCTCCTTTTGATCTTTTCAACTATCCTGGGATGAAGGATGGAATTGAGTCCTTCTCTTTCTTTAGAATCACTGAAGATTATCTTAGCCAATTTTCTTCTATTAATGGTCTGATCTGGATTAAGAATCCCTTTTCCGAAATGGTCCACAATATCTCTATAACCCACTTCGTTTGGTCTTACCATTTCCCGGGCAATCAGATCAGCATCGATTATCGGCAGGCCAAGCTCTTTAAGGGTCTTGCTTACTACGCTCTTCCCAGATGCTATGCCGCCGGTCAGGCCAACTACCAACATCCTTTACTCCTTCAAAAAGGTTACTAACAGTTACTAGCGGTTACGAAACAGTTACTATCAGTTACAAAGCAACCGGTAGTAACAGCGCCAGCCTCTTCGGCTGGTCCACCGAAGAGGTGGAAAGCGTAGTAACCTATAGTAACAGCCCCGATAATATCGGGGCGTAGTAACCATCTTTATTGGATTTCTGCCCAGTTCCTTCCTGTCTTTATATCAACCCTTATGGGAACCTCTAACTCTATTGCTCCCTCCATAATCTCCTTGGCTAATCTCGATATTTTCCCCACCTCATCCTCTGGAACTTCAAATAAGAGCTCATCGTGGATCTGAATAATCATCTTAGTCTTCAGTGCCTCTTTCTTTATTCTCTCACTTATCTCAAGCATGGCCACCTTAATGATATCTGCAGATGTCCCTTGTATGGGGGTATTAATGGCTGCTCTTTTAGCAAAATTAGAGAGCCTGGGGTCCGGGTGATTTATCTCTGGAATATATCTTCTCCTTTTAAGTAACGTAGTAACGTATCCCTTCTTCTTTGCTTCTTCGATGATTTCTTCAATATACTTCTTCACCCCGCTATATCTCTCAAAGTACTTGGTGATATACTTCTCGGCTTCTTTTAATGAGATACCTAAATCCCTGGAGAGGCCAAAGGGGCTCATGCCATAGGAGAGACCGAAGTTTACGGTCTTTGCCATACGGCGTAATTCAGGAGTAACCTCTTCTTTCGAGAGACCGAAGATTTCACAGGCTGTTCGGGAGTGAATATCCTCATCCTTGAAAAAGGCGTCCCTTAAGGCTTCGTCCTTTGAAATGTGAGCCAAGACCCTGAGGTCTATCTGGGAGTAATCGGCAGACAATAGAATGTAGCCCTTTTGAGGAATGAAGGCCTTCCTAATCTTCCTTCCCAATTCTGTCCTTATGGGAATGTTCTGAAGATTAGGTTCAGAGGAAGAAAGCCTTCCGGTAGCGGTTATTGTCTGATTGAAGGAAGTATGGACCCTTCCGGTGTGGGAATTAATGAGAAGGGGTAGGGCATCGATGTAGGTTGACTTGAGTTTGGCCAGTTCCCGATATTTGATGAGTAGATTAGGTAACTTATGATTTGGGGCTAGTTCTCTTAGGACCGCCTCTTTTGTAGAGTATCCGGTCTTGGTCTTCTCTATTACCGGAAGTTTTAACTTCTCAAATAGGATATAGGAAAGCTGCTTGGGAGAATTAATATTAAACTCCTCTCCCGCCAGAGAGTAGATTTTCTTCTCCAATTTTTTTAGTTCTAAAGCAAATTCCTTTGAGAGAGATCCAAGATACTCCTTATCAATGAGAACCCCATCCATCTCCATCTCTGCCAGTATTCCTACCAAAGGCATCTCCACCTTATGAAAGAGTTCCTCTAAGCCTTTTTCTTTTAATTTCGGCTCCATGATCTCTGCCAGGCGAAGGACGATGTCTGCATCGGCACAGGCATAGGGAGTAACCCTTTCAATCTCCACCTGGTCCATGGTAATTTCCTTCTTGCCTTTGCCAATTAATTCGCCTATCGGGGTCATCTTATGTCCCAGATATTCAATGGCAATATCACCTAAGTTGTGGTTTAACTTCGCCGGGTTCAGAAGGTAGGAGGCCACCATGGTATCGAAATATATTCCTTTTAAATCTATTCCCGCTCTCTTTAAAAGAATGATCTCGTACTTTATATTCTGTCCATACTTCCTTATTCTCTCATTCTCCAGAATGGGCTTCAATTCTCCCAAAACATATTTCCTATCCAGTTGTTTCGGGACCCCAAGATAGGAATGGGTGAGGGGAATGTAATAGGCAGAGAAAGGCTTTAGGGATAAAGAAATGCCTACCAGAGAGGCGACCATGGGGTCCTTTCCCGTAGTCTCAAAGTCAACAGAAACTAAGGGGGCTTTCCCTAAATCCTTTAGTAGTTTCTCAAGATCATCCTTGGAAAGGATGGCGGAGTAGCTAACCCGTTTTTCTTCTCTAGTGGTAACCAGTTCAGCGATGAGACTCCGGAATTCTAATCTGTGGAGAAGGCCCAGAAGTTCTTCTCTCTTGGGTGGTTTTATTTTGCAGTGGGAAATCTCATACTTTAAGGGAACGTTCCTCTCCAAGATAACTAATCTCTTCGAGAGAAAGGCATTTTCCCTTGAATCCTTTAGCCTTTCTTTTAATTTCCCTTCTATTTCATCTAAGTGGTGATATAAATTTTCGATATTTCCATACTTCTGGATAAGTTGAGTAGCGGTCTTGGGTCCTACCCCTCTTACTCCGGGAACATTATCCGATTGATCACCCATGAGAGCCATAAAATCGGTTATCTGTTCAGGAGTAACGCCTATTCTTTCCTTTACTTCTTTCTCATCATATAGGATATTTTTGGGTTCATTTAAGACTGAGGTAGATTTATCGACCAACTGCAGAGCATCCTTATCCCCGGTAACAATGACGGTCTCTATTCCTTCTTTCTTCGCTCTTTCGGAAAGGGTGGCAATTAGGTCATCTGCTTCATATCCTTCCTTTTCAAAGAGAGCTAAGTTTAATGCTCTGACGATCTCATGGGTCAGAGGAATCTGATTCTTCAGTTCGTCCGGAGACTTCTTCCTGGTGGCCTTATACTCTCTATATTCCTTATGGCGGAAGGTGGGAGCCGGATAGTCAAAACAAACCGCCATATAGTCCGGGGACTCTTTCTTTAGGGTCTTTAGTAGCATCCTGATAAAGCCATAGACCGCATTCACCATCTCTCCTCGAGAGGTAGTGAAAGGAGGTAAAGCATGGAAGGCCCTATGGATATAGGCATTCCCATCGATTAAGAAGAGTCTCTTCTTGGTCATAAAGAACTCCTAATTTTCTAAAGAGGGGGAAAGGGGAGGCATGATATGAAGTGACAAGCAAAGAATAGTAAAAGAGAAAGCTTTCTAATAAGATTTAGACTCTTATAGAAGAGCTTCCTTGAAGGCTGGACAGAGCTCTTTATAACTACACCAGGGACATAAGGGACCTTTCTTCGGTTCAAACTTCTTCTCCCTGATCTGGGAGGCAACCTGATCCACAATCCTCTCCACGTCCCTCAACTGCTCTGGTCTCCTGGCGGCACTTATCTTCTGATTATACTTTAGATAGTAGAGGCTCACCTTCTCTGGAACCTTTTCAAATTTATTCTTACAACCCAGATAATAGAGGGATAATTGGAAGCTCTCGTCAATCTCCAAAAGATTTAGGTCGGCTTCTAATCCTACCTGTTTTATTCTTCTCTTACCTGCCTTATAGTCTATGATCTCCCATTCTCCATCAGGAAGCCTATCGATCCTATCGATCTTTCCCCAAATCTCGCAATCTCCTATCCGAAACTTGAAGCTTTCTTCTAAATAAAGAGGAAGATTAGGATTCTTTATTGCTGTCTGATAATAATTCTTAAGCATCCTCTCCCCCTCTCTCCTAAACTCTTCTTCCTGCTCCCGGCTCTCGTAGCCCTCGGCCACCCAGTTCTTTTCATAGAGTTCCAGTAGGTCTTCAAGGTTCACCCCGTTAGAAGTCCCCCAATATTCATCGGAGGCATCCGTCCCCTTTGGGGCCGGATTACTTCTAAAAGGGCTTGCTTTCCTAAGATCAAAGTTTTGATGAAATTCCTTCAGGGTATTATGGATGGTGTTTCCAAAATCCAAGTGGGGACTGGGCTTGGAGGGTCTTTTCTCCATATACTGAAACTTATACTTAAGGGAACATTGCTGGTAAGTGCTTATCTGGGAATAACTCAAGACCAGGATCTTCTTCTCTGACTTTGGTAATGACTTCTCTCCACCGAAGAGATGCTTAAAAAAATCGCTTTGCTCACTCTTCAAATAGCTACTTCCCTGGGAATCTTAAGCCTTACATTCTTTCTCAATAAATCCTTAGGTACCGGCCTCTTCAAGGTAGTGCCAATCATGTCCAGTAGATACTGTTTGACTACTGTTGACCAGTATTTTTGGGTCATGTAAAAGACCCTTGCCCCTCCCAGTTCATGCTGATAATCTGGCCAGGGATAGGAAGGCTGGGCCATGCCGATCCCCCACCTTTTCAGGCCGTTATAACTCTCGTAGGTGGCCCAGAACTCCTTCTGCTTCAGGGTCTCAAATGCGTATTCACACTTGGCATAGTATAAGATCGCCCCGATCCTCAGGCCCCTCTTGAAGGCCATGGTGTGGAGGCTGATGTTTATGTCCTCATTCATGAGCCTTCCATTGACAAAGCCCACCATTTCACCATTGATGAGCCCCAGGAATTGATAGGGATCCTTCAGCCTGTTCCTATACCAGCCTAAGATCTCGGCGCAGACCCTCACTCCTACAATATCATAGAAGTCGTGGTCTATGTCGATCATCTTCTTCACATAATTTAAGAGTAGAGGCGCCTCGCTCTTCTTTGCTGGCCTGATGAGCAGATTCTCTCCATTCTTAAGTCTGACCCAGGCTGGGGCAAATGGTTTCACCTTCATTAGGGGTGGACTCAAGAGCGGCTCCAGCTCCCTGACATCAAAGGTTATCTTCTCCTGTGATACCTTCTCCGGTGGCTCTTTTCTCATCTCAAACTCCCTCCTTTCTTTAATCACAGATTACAGAATGCGCTTCGCTGACATTCTAGAGAGCATCAAATTGATTAATACTTAATCATCAACGGCGGAGAACGAAGTGCGCCGTT
>JAHIPW010000017.1 GCA_018903055.1 bacterium | reverse complement strand
TTAGTCTCTTTCTCGCTGATCTTGCAGAGGCCAGGAGTTTGATCTCTTT
The DNA here is from genome assembly GCA_018903055.1 of bacterium. Taxonomy (GTDB): domain Bacteria; phylum UBP18; class UBA7526; order UBA7526; family UBA7526; genus DRGV01. Next base: position 3,427 of record JAHIPW010000017.1, on the reverse strand, counting down.
AATCGGGAAGTTTCTCTCTTCCAATATTTTAATCATCTCCTGGCCGACAGCCCCTGTTGCTCCAACCACTGCTGTGTTATATGTTTTCATGCTTAGACTCCTCTGCTTTCAAAGTATGGCGGAATTCGGTTAAGGTAATCCGTCTTAGGCGGACCATTTCGTTGAAGTCGGAAAACAGTTGACGGAAATTGGAAAACAGCCCCATTAGATAGGCTTCGCATCTAACGGGGTAAATAGTGAAATCTGATATTCGCAATCAATATTTTTCCTGTTTTCTGCCTGCCCCGTAGGCTTGTCCTTCGGGGTTCTCGGTTTTCTCTACTGATTTCCCCGGCCTCGCTCCGCGAAGCGGGGCGGGCTGTTTTCTAATAACCGATTTCTATTTTGAAGTATCAAAATTTCAACAAACAAAACAAGGTTCTGACGAAGTCAGGTTCTTATTTCCTATAACCGACTACCGATTGACGATAACCGTAACGAGTTGCGCAACCACAACCGATTACCAAAGTCTCTGCTTACCCTCGTCTTTCCATTTAAAGTAATCTTCTAAAATCTTATTATGGTCAAAGACCAAATCCTCTGGTATCTCTCCTCTCTTGAATACCCCTATTTCAGAAGCGTCAGTAGCGGCTTTTGGTGCCCCAGAAGAAGTAGCAACGAAGACCATGGTTACTGTATGCCACCTGGGATCTCTATCCAAGGTAGAATAGGTATGGAACTGCCCCTTTAGTTCTATATCTAAGGAAGTTTCTTCCTTGGCTTCTCTTATGGCGCAGTCCTCAAGACTTTCTCCATAGTCTAAGAAGCCACCGGGTAAGGCCCAGCCCACAGGAGGATTCTTCCTTTTAATGAGAACAATTCCCCTATCCTCTAATTCAATAATAATATCCGCTGTGATCTGAGGCGTTTTCTTGATCCTTGATCCTTGATACTGGATCCTGGCTTTAGGAGTCAAGTGACCCTGTTCTACTGCCTGGATGAACTTGGTCAACTTTTTTCCTAAAACATCATAATTGCTTACAAAATAATCGTAGCTTTCTTTATCTTTTAAGGACTCGGTTTCAAAGAGGGTATCCAGATGCTCCCGCGTCTCATCACAAGAAGCAAGAGCATAGGTAAGAAACAGGATAAATTCGTTCTTATATCTGCGTCTACCAAATCCCTCAACGATAGTATTAGCAACGGATTTAGATGATTTCCTAATTTGTTGTCCCTCTTCATACATTTCAAACTTGGGTAGATTTGTAAGGCTCATCCTGTGAACTTCAATTGCCAACTTATGGGCTATCTGGTGAATTTCTAAGTCCTTATAGCTTTGGTATCTCATCCTTTTTCTCTCCGCTTTTCACCAGCATCCAGAATCCAGCATCCAGGATCTATCTAAATAAGACTCGCTACCAGGTCTCCTACTTCACTTGTAGAAAGCCCCATCTTTCCTGCTCCCAGACTCTTTATCTTTCCCGTCTCCAGAGCCTTGATGATTGCCCCTTCGACTAATTGGGCACCCTTCTCCTCTCCCAATATCTCAAGCATCAGCCCTCCGGCAGCAATGGTAGCTAAAGGGCAGATGACATTCTTTCCGGTATATTTGGGTGCCGAGCCATGGATGGGCTCGAACATAGAAACCCCATCGGGATTGATATTTCCACCAGCGGCAATCCCCATCCCTCCCTGGACTATAGCCCCCAGATCGGTAATAATGTCCCCGAACATATTACCAGTAACGATAACATCGAACCATTCGGGATTCTTCACAAACCACATACATATAGCATCCACATGGGCATAGTCCCTCTTGATATCGGGATAATCCTTCTCCCCCATCTCATGGAATGCCCTCTCCCATAGGCCATAGACATTGGTCAAGACATTCGTCTTACCGCAGAGGGTTAGTTTTTTATCCTTATTCCTCTTCTTAGTATACTCAAAGGCATACTTAAGGCACCGATCTACTTCCCTCCTGGTATATCTCATTACCTGGGTGGCCACCTCATCCTTAGTCCCCTTATTCTTTATCTCTCCCTCTCCCCGATAGAGACCCGAGGTATTCTCCCTCACCACAACGAAATCAATATCCTCCGGCCCCTTATCCTTTACCGGGGTCTCAACCCCGGGATAGAGCTTGACCGGTCTTAAGTTTATATACTGATCGAGGTCAAAGCGTAGTTTGAGAAGGAGCCCTTTCTCCAGTATTCCCGGTTTGACATCCGGATGGCCCACAGAGCCGAGATAGATGGCATCCGTCTTCTTCATCTCTTCTAAGGCAGAATCTGGCAAGACCTCGCCAGTCTTTAGGTATCGGTCTCCACCAAAGTCATAGTTTATAAACTCGAATTTGATGTTCTCCTTCTTGGCAACCGCCTTGAGGACCTTTAAGCCCTCTCTTATTATCTCGGGTCCCACTCCATCTCCAGGAATGACGGCAATTTTATACATCTCTCCCTCACTCATTTAAAAGTAGTAAGTAGTAAGTAATAAGTAGTAAGTAAAAATTTGAAAACTGTTGATAGAAAACTGATTTTTGTTCACTACCGATAACCGATCACCGATAACCGATCACCGATAACCGATCACCAATAACTGATCACCGATAACTGATCACCGAATAGAATTCATCAATCCGCCAGAGGAGATTATTCTCTGCAGGAATTTCGGGAAAGGGGGAACTCGATAGATCTTTTTTCTGGAGATGTTTTTAATCTCCCCCTTGCTCAGATCAATCTGTAGGATATCATTCTGCCTCGCCTCTTTTGCTGCTTCTTTGCTTTCCAATATGGGCAGGCCCATATTGATGCAGTTCCTGAAGAAGATGCGGGCAAAGGAGGGAGCGATGACGCAGGAGACACCACACCCCTTTATGGCTAAGGGGGCATGCTCCCGGGAACTACCACAGCCGAAGTTCCTTCCGGCAACGATGATGTCTCCCGGCCTTACTTTCCGAGCAAAGTTTTTGCTTCTTCCTTCCAGGCAGTGCTTGGCTAATTCTTTAGGATTGGTAGTTACCAGATACTTGGCAGGGATGATCTCATCAGTATTAACATCATCCCCGAACTTATGAACCTTTCCTTTGAACTTCATTATCAGCTTTCGTTTGCCTTCCCTTCTTCTGTGGGTTTCACCGCGCCTTTAGAAAAGATGCTTACGATATAGTCTTTGTTTATATTTATGGTGTCTATTCTATACTCCCAGGTCTCATGAGCCCGTATGGCATTAACGTAAGCATCGGTTACCATAATAAACTTTTTGGGATTGAGGGTTATGAAGTCAGATAGAAATGCTCCCCTAGGAAACTTTATCCAACCCTCCACTTTGCAATTTGGAAGATAAATAACTACCTCCCTTTTCTCTTGTTCAACCTTCATTTCTCATTCCTCCTTTTTAAACGCTGATTGCCGCTGATAATCTGCGATCATCTGCGTTTTGATCT
>JAHIPW010000144.1 GCA_018903055.1 bacterium | reverse complement strand
TTAAATTCTTAAGAATTTGGAAAGAAGAATTGAGATTACAGAGATTAAAAAAACAATGACAGCGATTGTGGTGATATAATCTCCAATGGGATTAAAGAAGGAAGGGAAGGGATTCCGTTTTTTGTTTGTCTTCGTTAAAAAAGTATGATAAAATATAATCAGAAAATTTAGTTACCTAACAAATAATTCGATCCCAGAGTATAGGACATTTAGTATGCAGGAGTCAAAGGAGACAGAAATGAAGATTAGTGTCACTCGCTGCTATACCTTGGCCTGGAAGTCCTTTTCCAAATGGTGGATACCGCTCTGTCTGATATCGGGTATTATCTTTGTCTTTGAAATCGTTCCGCGGATAGTGGTACGTGCTGACGTAAATGAATTGAAAATTACCGCGCGTAGTTCCCTAACCGCCATTTCGGAGAATGATCTGGCCAAATTGGCGGAGATATCGCCGAAAGTAAGAGCGCAGACGACCAGGTTGATGGGCAAGATTACCAGATTTGGATTGTATATCTTTCCCTTTATTGCCCTCCTTACTATTATCCTGCTTATGTATGCCAACTGGGCGGTAAAAAACAGGCAAGAGACCAGAAGGCCCCTCACCACTCTAATATACATCGCCCTGGTCCACGTAATGCTGGCGATTGGTAAACTGTTGGCCTTTTTCTTCTTTTTCTTTCCCGGCGCCTACCTCTATGTTAAGCTGTTTTTTGTATCCTTGATAATGTTGGAGGGAGGAAAGGGAGCCGGGGAAGCGATTAAAATTAGCTGGCAGATGACCAGGGGAAATTTTTGGGAACTATTCTTAATCGTAGTCATGAATACTGGAATCCAGTTTCTGTCGCTACCAACGGTTATTGGTACCATTCCCGCCACGGGCTTCGTCAATACCGCACGAGCTGCTGCTTTTCGCATGATTTGGGAAGAGGGCAGTTATGCAGGGAGATAGATAGTATGGTAAAGACAAAGATTATTGCCACCTTAGGTCCTTCCAGTAGTAGCTATACCGTAATCCGCAAGATGGTTATGGCCGGATTGGATGTGGTGCGCCTCAATTTTTCCCATGGTACCCATGAGAAACATCTGCGCTTGCTGGAACTGGTAAGAGAGGTTAACAAGAAATACCGGCGGCACATCCGCATTATGCAGGACCTGGAAGGATATCGCATCCGAATCGGCCGTTTTGCCGGCAAAAAGCATAAAAGTCTAAAGAAAAGAACCATCGTTTGGCTAATCAATGACCACGATGAAGGGGATGCGCGCATTATTCCCTTTGATTATGAAGGAGATTTAAAGAGAATCAAGTCCGGGCAGCTCATATACATCGATGATGGCAACATAATCCTTAAGGCAAGGTACACGTCAAAGAAAGCAATAAAAGCGATTGTGATAGAGGGCGGTATATTAAAGGAACGCAAGGGCATCAATATGCCCGGGGTGCGCCTCCCCTTTTCCGGTCTGACAGACAAGGACAGGAGAGACATAGAATTTGGAATAAAACAAAGAGTGGATTACCTCGCGCAGTCGTTTGTGAGTCGAAAAAAGGATGTCGATACCATCCGGGATCTCATTAAACCCAAAGTCCCCCAGTGTCGGATTGTGGCCAAGATAGAAAGTAGAGAAGCGATAAAGAATATTGATGAAATCATCGCTGCTTCAGACGGAATAATGATAGCCAGGGGAGATATGGGCATCGCGGTGCCCATTTACCAGATACCCATAATCCAGAAAGATATTATTAAAAGATGTAACCAGAAGAAGAAATTTGTGATTACCGCCACCCAGATGCTGGAACACATGACGGAGCATAGTCGCCCGACACGCGCCGAGGTCACTGATGTGGCCAATGCCATCCTGGACGGGACCGATTTCGTGATGCTTTCCGCGGAGACTGCTGCCGGAAATTATCCGGTGGAGTCTGTGAGAATGATGAACGAAATTATCAAATTTACCGAAAGATATCAAAGACTTTTGGATTAGCCCCGACAAGCGGCCCCGACAAGCGAGAAGAGGGGAGTCGGGATCTTCACTTCGTTCCGAGAAGATTCAGGGTCGGGGTCTCCGCTCCGCTTCGATTAGCCAGTTTGCCGGTTCACCAGTTTTGCCAGTCAAAAAATTCAAAACTAATTCTTCTCCTTCCCATTTTCTCCCCCCGCCATTCAAATCCCCGAAACTTACTCTCACTCCACTCCCTCTTATTTCCTCCCCCATTTTCAAGTTCTTAAGAATTTGAAAACAAAAGACAGGAGAATTTAATAGTTGAAAAGAAAGATTTGACACTCTGCATTAGATGAGTTATAATGAAAAAATCTTAATTTGATTTTTCCATTAGAAGGGGCAAGCGTAGCGCGCCTTCATAATGCAAAACTGCTACTTACATTTTCATTACTTAAGTTTTGCATTAGACGAGGCAAGATTTAATGCGTCGTCGTAATATGCTGTGTTTTAATTGGAGGTAATCATGGTAAAGAGAACCTATCAACCGAAAAGAAGAAAGAGAAAGAGGACCCATGGCTTTCGAAAGAGGATGAGGACCAAGACGGGAAGGAGGGTCCTGAAGAGGAGAAGAAAGAAGAAAAGAAAACGCTTAGCGGTTTAAGAGATTTCGGGATAAGTTCGAAAAATAGGGATTACAGTGATATTTAAAACAAGATTACAGTGATAAGCGATGTGAAAAGCACAGAACTCTAATCTCATTGGAGATGAAATCACCATAATCATTTGAAAATCATTGCAATCAGAGGTCTCTAAAAAATTTTAGAGACCTCTTTAAAGGAATCATGGGCAAATATAGCCTGAAGAAAAGTGAGCATCTCAGAAAGAATTCCGATTTTAGGAGAGTCTATTCTAAAGGAAAGTCCTGTGCCGATCACTTCATCGTCCTCTTTGTCCTCCCCAATGATTTGGGAAGGAATAGGATCGGCCTCTCAGTAAGTAAAAAAATAGGGAAGGCGGTTAAAAGAAATCGGGTCAAGAGGCTATTCCGGGAAGTCTACAGACTGAATAAGGATAAGTTAATCCAGGGATTTGATCTAATCTTCCTGGCGAGAAAGGATGTTGTCAATTTAGACTTTCCTAAGATGGAGAGATCTATTCTAAGATTGTATAAGAGAGCAAAAATTCTCAAGCCCCAGGCTGCAGGCTCCAGGCTACAGAATAAACTTGAAGCCTGAAGCTTGAAGCGTGAAGCAAGGAAAGCAAGATGGTTAAGGTATTGATTGGATTGATTCGGTTTTATCAGAGGGTTATTTCACCCTGGAAAGTCCCCTGTTGTCGCTTCTATCCTACTTGTTCAGAGTATACCATTGAGGCCATAAGAGAATATGGCCTTATTTTTGGGGTCTTTTTGGCCTTAAAAAGGATGCTCAAATGCCATCCATTCCATCCTGGGGGCTACGATCCCCTAGACACGGATTGGCACCCCATACCATCGCCTCCCCGAAGGACAAGCCTACGAGGTAGGTCGGCGAGCTACGGGGCAGGCGGATTAAAAGTACACGGATGGGCACAGATAAATAAGAACCTGCTTCGCAGAACCTTGTTTACTTCTTACTTAGACGAGACAAGTGAAGTGCGGCGTCGTAAATCAGCGGAATATCTCAAGGCAAACGAAGTGCGTTGAGTATCAGCGTTTAAAGAAAGGAGAAACCGCTTAAAAATCAGCGGCAATCAGCGTCTATGGAAAAGAGAACTTTATTAGCCATCGTTTTGTGTATCATGGTAATTATCTTGTATAACATTTTTTTGGCTCCTAAGGTGGTTCCCCCTTCTCCCCAGGCACCGGCGACAGAGAAGATTATTGAAGTGCCAAAGGAAGAGGTTCTTTCTCTACCAGAGATCCCAATAATCAAGACCCGGGATATCATAGTTGAGACCGACTTAGTAAAGGCTGTCTTCACTACTCAGGGAGCAAGGCTCAAGAGTTACTGGTTAAAGAATTACAATTATGAACTAATCTCTCCTTCAGAAGAGAATAGGTATCCCTTATCCCTGGAGATTCCTGGCCAGCGAGGACTAATCTTAGAGAATTGGAAGGTCGATAAGGAAAGACTGATTTTGAGCGGGAATAATCCCACCGGGGAAGTAAGATTTACCTACCTGCCTGCCGGCGAGGCAGGTCTCAACTCTCAGGGACTGAAGATTATAAAGACTCTCAAATTCTATAACGATAGCTACAAAATAGATGCCAAGGTTGATTTCCAGAATACTATTTCCCGAGATGTTTATATCCCAGAATATAGGCTCTCCTGGGGTCCGGGAATTAAAGAAGAGGAGCAAAAAGCAGGCAGGAGGTACGGGCAATTCTCCGGTCCGGTCTCTTTTATTAATGGGAAGTTAGAAAAGGATACCTTAGAAAGAGGATTCCTTAAACCTCCCTCAGTCAAAGTAGGAATTCCCACCATCCACCAGGGAAAGATAGGGTGGGTGGCCCTGAAGAGCAAGTACTTCATGGCCGCTCTTGTTCCTTCTGAGGCCGCTCAGGCCACGGTTATTGAGAAGGATGGGGAGAATAAAGCTACCGTGGGAATAAAGATGGTCCCCTTCTCCATCAAAGGGAAAGAGACCATCAGTCATGAGTTTACCATCTATCCCGGCCCAAAGGATTATGAATTAGTGAAGGGATTGGGTCTGGGCCTGGAGCAGGCAGTGGACCTTGCCTGGTGGAGTTGGGTTACTCCTATATCTCTCATACTGCTCAAACTCTTCAAATGGTTCTACAAGATAATACCAAACTATGGGGTGGCCATCATCCTGATTACCCTTCTCACCAAGGTAATTCTTCTCCCCTTTACCCAAAAGAGTTTCACCCATATGAGGGCCATGCAAGCCATCCAGCCCAAGATAAATGCCTTAAGAGAGAAGCATAAATCTAATCCCCAGGAACTTAATAAACATATGATGAGGTTATATAAGGAGCACAAGGTGAATCCCTTGGGTGGCTGCTTCCCCATGCTTCTGCAGATGCCCATCTTCTTCGCCCTATTTGGTCTCCTTTATACCTCCATAGATCTGAGGGGAGCAGGGTTTATCTGGTGGATTAAGGACCTCTCCTTACCTGATACTGTTGGTTATTTGGCTGGCTTTCCCATCAATATCCTTCCCATTCTAATGGGCCTTACCACCGTCATTCAGCAGAAGATGACCACTGTTGATCCCAGGCAGGCCAAGATGATGCTCCTTATGCCCATCTTCATGACCTTCATCTTCTATAATTTTGCCTCTGGCTTGGTTCTCTATTGGCTGATGACCAATATTCTCACTATCGGTCAGCAGTACATCATCGCCAAGAGAATGCCCACCACCGCCCAATAAGCAGATAAGTTAGTTCAGAGTAAGTAGTAAGGAATAAGGAGTAAGTAGGAAGTGATGGAAAAGAAGGCAAGAAGGGTTGAAGACCTTTTAGTTTACCAGAAAGCGATGAAACTCTTTGATGATTCCATAGAAGAAGACCTTTCCCTTTTGAGTAAACATTTTGTGGGAAGGGATTAGCCCTTTTGTTTTTTACCGTTTACTTATTACTTTTTACTCACTACTTACTACTTTTTAAAGGAAGGAGAGAATGGAAACAGAAAAAGCGAAGGAAATTTTAGAAGAGTTGTTAAAGAAAATGGGGATCGATACTGGAGTGAGCGCTAAGGAGATCGAGGACTATATCTCTTTGGAAATTACCACCCCGGATAGCGCTTTAGTTATTGGAAGGCAAGGGAAGACCTTGGGAGCCCTGCAGTACCTTGTGAATCTAATTGTCAACAAGGGAAAGGAAGAGAGGATAAAGGTCATCCTGGATACCGAAGGTTATCGGGAAAGGAGAAAGGCGAGATTAATGGAGCTCGCTGAGAAATTGGCCCAGAGGGCAAAGGAGGAGAATACCGAAGTCTTCCTTGAGCCCATGAACCCCTACGAGAGAAGAATCATCCATACCACTTTAGCAGGGGACCCGGATGTTGAGACGGAGAGCGTGGGAGAAGGGATGGAAAGACAGGTGGTCATCTCGCCTAAGAAGAAAGAATAGAAGATTGCTGCAGGCTTCAAGCCACAGGCCGCAGGCTTCATTTTTGTAGTTTGGAACCCTTGCAGCTTGAGACCTGAAGCATGGAGCTTGTAGCCAGATTTTGGAGATTTCATGTTAGAAGATACCATCGCCGCCATATCCACACCCATTGGTGAGGGGGGCCTGGGAATCGTTAGAATAAGCGGTCCCCGGGCCCTTTTTATTGGGAATAAAATCTTCACTAAAAAAGTTTCAAGACTCCCCTCCCATACCATCCATCACGGCCATATCATTGATCCCAGAAGCAAGGAGAGGATAGACGAAGTCATGCTCTCTATCTTTAAAAAGCCCAGATCCTTTACCGCAGAGGATATGATTGAGATCAGTGGCCACGGAGGGATCGTCCCTTTGAGAAAGATCTTGGAGGCGTGCCTGACAAATGGGGCCAGATTGGCTGAGCCAGGGGAGTTTACTAAGAGGGCCTTTCTGAATGAACGAATAGATTTGGCTCAGGCAGAGGCAGTAGTGGACATCATCAGGGCTAAGACAGAGATGGGCCTGACGGTTGCCCTTCATCAGTTAGATGGAGAGCTTTCCTCTAAAATAGAGGGCCTTCGCCAGGAACTTATTAATCTCTCCGCTCATCTCGAAGCAGCCATTGACTTCCCCGAAGAGGATATCGAGAGACTTGAGTCTCCTCAGATGCTTCTTAGGACAAGGAAGGTCTTAAAAGGGATAAGGAAACTTCTGGAAGGTGCTGAAGGAGGCAAGATTTTAAGGGAAGGAATAAAGACGGTTATTATTGGAAGGCCAAATGTGGGGAAGTCGAGCCTTCTTAACGCCTTATTGAAGGAGAAGAGGGCCATTGTGACCCCAATTCCGGGAACTACCCGGGATATCATTGAGGAGATCATTAATGTAGGCGGGATTCCTCTGAAAATCATCGATACCGCAGGGCTTACTACTGCAAAGGGAATCGTAGAAAAAGAGAGTGTAGCTCGGACGAGGAGGTCCCTGAAGACAGCGGATCTTGTCCTTCTTGTCATGGATGCTGCCACCCATTTATCGAAAGAGGACCATAAGATAATGGGGGATGTCAAAGATAAAAAGGTTATTGTGGTCATAAATAAAACGGATCTTCCCGAGGTCATCGAAGCCAATGAGATAAAGAAGATTTTACATGATAAGAGAGTACTAAAAGTTTCGGCGACGAAGAAGACCGGGTTAAAAAGATTAGAAAAAATGATTATTGACCTTATTTTTGAAGGAGGAGTCACTCCTTCAGATAGGACACTGGTGACTAATATCCGACATAAGGATGCTTTGGAGAGAACGAGAAAGAGTCTGGAGAATATGATAGAGAGTATCGAAAAGGATATGTCAGCAGAGTTTATCTCTGTCGATCTCAAGGCAGCCTTGAATAGTCTGGGAGAGATTACGGGAAAGACAGTGACTGAGGATATCCTGGATGAAATCTTTTCTCGGTTCTGCATCGGGAAGTAGTTAGGAAGAAGGAATTAGGAGGAACGAGAAGGAAGGATAACAGTTACTATGTTCCGCAAATGCGGAACTGTTACTATCGGTTACTACGTCCCGACAAAATCGGGACTGTTACTAACAGTTGCTTTTAATAATTTGGTAACAGTTAGTAACCGCTTAGTAACCATTAGTAACTGTTAGTAACCTTATATCTTTTTCCTTACTATTCCGTGAGGAAAATTATGGCTCAGTATAAGAAAGAGTATGATGTTATCGTCGTCGGGGGAGGGCATGCGGGTTGTGAGGCCTCTTTGGCCTCAACAAGGATGAAGGCTAAGACTCTATTGATAACTTCGAGCTTAGATAACATTGCCCATATGTCCTGTAACCCAGCTATCGGAGGATTGGGCAAGAGCCAGCTTGTTCGGGAGATAGATGCTCTTGGTGGAGAGATGGCCAGGAATATTGATAGAACCGGAATTCAATTTAGAATGCTCAATACAAAGAAAGGCCCAGCGGTTCAGGCCCCACGTGCCCAGGCAGACAGAAGAAATTATAGGATAAGCATGAGAAGGGTTCTGGAAAAAGAGAAAAACCTCGATATAAAGCAGGACTTGGTAGAAAAAATCATAGTTAAAGGTGAGAGAATAATCGGAATTAGGACTCAGATAGGTATAGAATATCGAGGAAAAACAGTCATCTTGGCAACAGGGACCTTCTTAAAAGGCCTCATTCTTATGGGTAAAATATCCTTTCCTGCGGGAAGGATGGGAGAGTTCCCTGCCGATAGACTCTCCGATAGCCTGAAGAAAATAGGCTTGAAGCTTGCCAGGCTCAATACCTGCACTCCTCCCAGGATCGAGGGAAAGACAGTTAATTTTTCAGAACTAATCAAGCAGCCTGGAGATACTCCCCCATCGCCCTTTTCCTTTTCCACTAAAGAGATCAAAATCGAGCAAATCCCCTGCTATCTTACCTTTACAAACGATGCTACCCACAGGGTAATTAAAAAGAATCTAAAGGATTCCCCTCTTATCACTGGTGAAGCAAGGGGCCTTCCACCGAGATACTGTCCCTCTGTTGAGGAAAAGATTGCCCGGTTCCCAGAGAAGAAGAGGCATCAGATATTCATAGAACCAGAGGGTAGAGATACTACCGAGCACTATGTGAATGGCTTTTTTACTGGATTTTCTAAAGAAATACAGATTGAAGCCCTGCGCACCATGAGGGGCCTGGAGAAGGTCGAGATTACCAAGCCGGGATACGCCATCGAGTATGACTTCGTTTTCCCTACCCAGCTAAAACCCTCTCTTGAGACAAAGAGGATCGGGAACCTCTTCCTTGCCGGACAGATTAATGGGACCTCGGGATATGAAGAGGCTGCCGCCCAGGGGATCATGGCGGGAATTAATGCAGTATTGAAGATTCGAGGGAAAGAGCCCTTTATTCTCAATAGATCCGAAGCCTATATCGGCGTCTTAATCGATGACCTGGTGACCAAGGGGACGAAAGAACCCTATCGCATGTTTACTTCCCGGGCAGAGTATCGGCTCATCCTGAGATGTGACAATGCCGACCAGAGACTCTTGAAGTATGGTCACCGGTTTGGCCTCGTCTCTCGGAAGGAGTATGAGAGATGTCAGAGAAAGTATGCTCAAGTGGAAGAAGAAATCAGAAGGTTGAAGAAGAGTCGCGCCCGTCCGACTAAGAGAGTGAATAATCTCTTAAAGAGGTTGGGTACGGATTCCATAAAGGAGGATACTCCCCTATCCCAACTTCTTAAGAGACCAGAGGTGAGATACAGGGATCTTGTTAAGATTGATGAGGGCAAGAAGAAGATATCTTCTGAGGTTGCCCAGGGAGTGGAGATCGCTCTAAAGTATGAGGGGTATATCAAGAGAGAATTAAGGCAGATAGAAAGGTTTAAGAGGCTTGAAAAGAAGAGAATCCCTTCTGACTTCAATTATTCTAAACTAGAGGGACTGAGGATGGAATCTAAGGAGAAGCTGAATAGCATAAGGCCGGTTTCCATCGGTCAGGCATCGAGGATTTCCGGGGTAAATCCCTCAGATATCTCCCTTCTCTTGGTTTATTTAGCGAGAGGTGAAAGGAAGAAGAATGAGCAAGGCAAAAGGGCATAAACCAGCCAAATTAATAGTGGGGATGTTTACCAATAGATTGGGGCTATTTGAAGAGGCCTTGAAGGTATTAGAAAAGAAATACGGCCCAGTAGATTATAAAAGTCCCCTACTTCCCTTCGATAAGACGGATTACTATAAAGAGGAGTTCGGGAAGGATTTGAAGAGAAAATTTTATTCTTTTAAGAAGTTAATTGAAGCAGAAGACCTACCAAAGGTTAAGATATTTGCTAATAATTTAGAGAAAAAACTTAGTGAAAAAGGAAATCGTTCGATCAACTTGGATCCTGGATATCTTACTCCGGCCAAGTTGGTCCTTGCCACTACAAAGGATTATCAGCACCGAATATACTATGGAAAGGGGATCTATGGTGAGGTAACTTTAAGATACAAGAAGAAAAGCTTCATTCCCTGGGAGTGGACCTATCCAGACTATAGGACAGAAGAGTATATCGAAATCTTTAACCATATTCGGAAGATATATATGGAGCAATTAAAGTAAATGCTGGATCCTTGATCCTTGATCCTTGATCTTGGTAAGAAAGAGAATCAAGCATCTAGTATCCAGGATCAAGAAATTATTCCACGTGGAATATTTTCAGGCTACAAGCCACAAGCTTGAAGATTGAAGAGGTTCATGGAGAAATTACGAGAGATACTTATTGACGGAGCAAAGGAGTTAGGGATTGAATTGAGTGAGAAACAGGCTAAACAGTTTCTCACTTATTTAGAGATCCTCCAGGATTGGAATAAGAGAATAAACTTAACTTCCCTTAAGGATCCGAAAGAGATTATCGTTACTCACTTTTTAGATTCCCTGACAGTTAGTAAAGGAATAGATGAGATTGATCCCATTAGAGTTATAGGCATCGGGACTGGCGCTGGTTTTCCGGGAATTCCTCTGAAGATTCTAAGACCCCAGATTTCCCTGTCGCTCCTAGACTCCTCAAGAAAGAGGATAGAATTTTTGGAATATCTTTCTAAGTCCTTGAAACTAAAGGAGTTAGAAATAATCTGGGGTCGGGCAGAAGAGTATGGAAGAAAGAAAAGATATAGGGAGAGATATGATATAATTTTGGCTCGGGCACTGGCAAGGTTAAATATCCTGGTTGAGTTAGGAATCCCCTTCCTAAAGATTCGAGGCCTGTTCATCGCTCAGAAAGGACAGAAGTTAAAGGAAGAATTAGAAGAAGCGAGAAGAGCCATTGAGATCCTGGGAGGAGAACTGAAAGGGATTATCTCTTTAAGACTCCCCTTCTCCCGTAAATCGAGAAAATTAATAATCATTGAGAAGATATTAGAAACATCCGATAGATTCCCCCGCCGATCAGGAATTCCCCAGAAAAGACCCTTAAAGTAGTGTGAACGGTGATCAGTGAACGGTGATCGGTGATCAGTGATCTCAAAAGTAACCAGTAACCAGCGAACAATTAACAGTAAAAAACTGGTTACTGTAAACTGGTAACTGTTAACTTTTTAAAATATTCCACGTGGAATAATTCTGATTCCCCTACTGTCTAATTGCGGTAGGGAATTTTTTTCTTGCTTTTTGATATTTTTGTGTTAGAATGGATTTAAGGTGCTAAAATGGGAAAGGTCTATGCCATTGTTAATCAGAAGGGCGGCGTAGCAAAAACTACTACAGCCGTAAGCCTGGCCAGTTATTTGGCTGCTTTTCGTCGAAAGACACTCTTAATAGATATCGATCCCCAAGGAAACGCTACGAGTGGTGTAGGCATAGATAAAAATAGGGTGGAGCACTCTATCTATGAGGTATTAATAGCTCATAAACCGATAGAGAGGGTCCTTCTGCCTACTCAGATTAGGAACTTAGATCTTGTTCCTTCAAATATCCAGCTCTCCGGTGCCCAGATAGAGTTAGTGAATTTGGAATCTCGAGAGACATTGCTTAAGAGAGCATTGGTGAATATTAAGGAAAAGTATGAATATATCATCATCGATTGTCCCCCTTCCCTGGGGCTCTTGACCATAAATACCCTCACTGCTTCTGATGAGGTTCTCATCCCCATGCAGTGTGAATATTATCCTTTAGAAGGATTAGGCCAACTACTGAATACCATCGGTTTGGTTCAGAGGAATTATAATCCTTCTTTAAAGTTAGCCGGAGTATTACTTACTATGTTCGATACCAGGACGAACCTATCCCATCAGGTAGCAAAAGAGATTCACGAATACTTCGGAGACAAAGTTTACAAAACAGTTATTCCGAGGAACGTACGACTCGCTGAAGCACCTTCCTTTGGAAAACCCATCCTATTATACGATAGGCACTGTCCGGGAGCAAAGGCATATAAGAGACTTGCCAGAGAGATTATTGCGCAGTCTAAAGAGCGATTAGTTTAATCCGTTGCCCCGTTTTACCCGTTGGCCCGTTTTGCCCGTTCCACCCGTCGAAAACATAAAGGAAGGAAATATGAAGATTAAAAGGTTTGAGGAT
>JAHIPW010000143.1 GCA_018903055.1 bacterium | reverse complement strand
GTGAAGGAATTAATCGAGTATATTGCCAAGTCTTTGGTCGATGAAAAGGATAAGGTGGAGGTGAGAGAGATAGAAGAGGAAGGAGGAGTAACCGTTTTAGAGCTGCGTACGGCACCTGAGGAATTGGGAAAGGTGATTGGAAAGGGAGGAAAGATAGCAAATGCTCTGCGTATCCTTCTAAGTGCTGCAGCAGCCAAAGCGGGCAAGAGGGTCATTCTGAAGATTACAGAATAGGAAAACGTTATTTTCAAACGAAGTGAGAAAACAAGGTTCTTGAGCGTTAGCGAAAGGCTTCCTTATACGTTGAAGGGTTGCGCGACTCGTTTCATTGAAATCAGAAAACAGTTGATGGAAATCGGAAAACGGTAGTGAAATCGGAAATCTGAAATCAGTTTTTCCAGTTTTCTGTTCTCTGTTTTCCCTACTGATTTCTGTTTTCTAACAACCGATCTCTGTTTTCTATAGTCGGCTACCAATCACTGATAGACGAAACGAGCTTCGTAACCGCCCCTCGCCGTTGGCTCGGGATACTTCACTTTGGCGAGGTATCCTGAACGAAGTGAAGGGCAACCGTCTGACGAAAATCGACAAATTTGTAAATAAGGTGATTTCCGTGCAAGAAGAGTTGGTAAATATCGGGAGGGTGGTTGCTACCCAGGGGAATAAGGGAGAGGTAAGGGTCATTCCCTTAACCGATTTTCCAGATAGATTCCAAAGTTTAAAAAAAATCTATTTGATCCAGAAGGGGAAAGAGCCCCTTACCATAGAGATAGAGAAGGCCTGGCATCATAGGGGATTTGTCATCTTAAAGATCAAAGGTTATGATAGCATTAGCCAGGCAGAGGAACTAAAAGATTCTTTCACTGCCATTTCCGAAGAAGAGAGGATAAAGTTAAAGAGGGGCGAGTACTATATTGACGATCTTATAGGCCTTGAAGTGGAGAGTGAGCAGGGAGAAAGGTTGGGCAAGGTCGTTGATGTCATAAAAAATCCAGGCAATGATATCTACGTTGTAAAGAACGGAAAGGAGCTCTGGATTCCAGCAACAAAGGAAGTAGTTAAGAAAATCGATTTAAAGAATAAGAAGATGATCATTCACATGATAGAGGGGCTGGAGAGCCTGTGAGAATCGACATCCTGACTCTATTTCCTGATATGGTTAAAGGACCCTTAAAAGAAAGCATACTGAAAAGGGCCCAGGAGAAAGGATTAGTAAAAATAGATGTTCTAAATATCCGCTCCTTTACCCATAATAAGCATAGGACAGCAGACGATGCTTCCTATGGGGGAGGAGCCGGAATGGTTTTGAAGCCGGAACCCATCTTTGAAGCCGTGGAATCGCTCATAAAACAAGCTCCCCCTAGAAATTGCAGAGCAATTTCAGGGACTAAAGTACCCGAAATTTCTTTGAAATTTCAGGGTGCAAGCTCCCCCGGCCTCGCCAAGCGAAGCGGGGCGGGCAAGCTTCAAGCTCCAAGTAAAGATAAAGGCCTGAAGCCTGTGGCTTGTGACCTGCAGCGTATCATATTATTGACTCCTCAGGGGAAAAGGTTTGATCAGGGGATGGCAAAGAGGATGGCAAAAGAGAAACACCTCATATTTATCTGTGGTCACTATGAAGGGATAGATGAGAGGGTGAAGAGAATAGTAACGGATGAAATATCCATCGGTGATTATGTCCTCACTGGCGGGGAATTGGCCTCATTGGTAGTCATCGATGCCTTAGTGCGCCTCATTCCCGGGGTCTTGGGGAAAGAAGAGTCTATCATTTGCGATTCCTTCTATTCTGGCCTCCTGGACTATCCCCACTATACCAGGCCAGAGGAGTGTCGGGGGATGAGAGTCCCTAAGATACTTTTAAGCGGGGACCACAAAAGAATTGCCAGCTGGAGGAGGAAGGAGGCCTTGAGAATGACCCTAGAGAAGAGACCGGATTTATTACAAGGGATTAAGTTATCCAGTGAGGATAAGAGACTGTTGAGAGAGATTGAAGGCAAGTAGTTCGGAGTTTATAGTTCGCCTCTCGTCCCGAGGGGACTCGAGGTCCCCGAGGGAGAGTTCGGAGACTTGAGAGTGGGAAAGTGAGCAACAGACCGACGGACAGACGGACTGACGGAGAGACGGGAAAATGGGGAATGGGTAAAAAAAGGAGAATAAATGTATGGAAAAAGAGTTAAAGTTTAGACCGGGAGATACGGTCAGAGTATATGTTAAGATCAAAGAGAAGGATAAGGAAAGGATACAGGCCTTCGAAGGCATAGTAATTAGAAAGAAGAAAGGACCACAAGGTTCTTTTACTGTGAGGAAGGTCTCCTATGGGGTAGGGGTGGAGAGAACCTTTCCCCTCAATTTTCCAGGAATAGATAGGATTGAGGTTAGGAAGAGAGGCAGGGTAAGAAGGGCCAGGCTCTACTATCTGCGTAAGTCTCGTTAGAGGCGAAAAAATAAAAGATGAGAAGAAAAAAATCTGTCTTAAAAGAGTGGATAGAGGTAATCCTTACCGCTTTCATCCTTTACCTCATCATTGTAACCTTTGTCATTCAGAGTTTTCATATCCCCTCTTCCAGCATGGAGCCCACCCTGAAGATAGGGGATAGGCTCTTTGCCAGTAAGTTCAGTTATGGGCTCTCCCTCCCCTTTACGGATAAGAAGGTCTTCCAGCGCCATCCCAAGAGAGGGGACATCATCGTCTTTCGTTATCCTGGAGATCCCTACTGCAGGCTCTCTCTCAGGCTCATTGCTCCCGTCATTCGCATTCTGACCTTCAAGAGAATAAATCTCGATCCTCATAAGGATTATATTAAAAGGCTCGTCGGACTTTATGGAGAAGTGCTTGAGATTCGGGAAGGAAAGGTCTATATAAATGATGAGCCCCTGAATGAACTCTATGCTTTTCATTCAATAGAAGATCTCTCCTTCAATCATTATGGACCGGTAACCGTTCCTTCCGATTCCTATTTCATGATGGGAGATAATCGGGAGCACTCGAGCGATTCTCGGGTTTGGGGATTCCTGGAGAGGAAGTATCTCAAGGGAAGGGCATTATTTATCTACTGGCCACCCAATCGGATAGGGATCATCAGATAAAATTCAAAAAGCAACCACGGATTCAAACAGATGATAGCGGATGCAAATGGATGTACTATCGTCTATCGGTTGCGCAGCTCGTTACGGTAATCGTCAAACGTTTCTCGTGGAAAGACGCAGCCGAACAACGCAAGACGAAACAAGTAGCGTAACCCTTCAACGTATGACGAAAAACGGGTATATCTTATGAAGGATATGAAAAGATATGAGAGAAGGATGAAGAAGAAGGGTTATCAATTAATTGCTGGGGTGGATGAGGTAGGAAGGGGTTCATTGGCCGGCCCAGTAGTGGCCTGCGCCCTCATCCTTCCTACAAAATGTCGCATTCCAGGCCTAAATGACTCCAAGAAATTAACCCCGAAAAAAAGGGAGGAACTTTATCCCCTGATAAAAAGAAAGGCTCTGGCCATTGGTTTAGGTAGGGTGGGGGAGAGAAAGATAGACGGGATAAATATCTTAAAAGCAACCCATCTTGCCATGAAGAGGGCCATCTCCCATCTGGGAACCAGGCCCGATCTATTACTAGTGGATGGATTTAAAATCCCAGGAGTAGAGATTCCACAGGAGGCAATAATAAGAGGAGACGAGAAGAGCGCCTCCATTGCTGCTGCTTCTATTATCGCCAAGGTTACCAGGGATAGGTTGATGGTGAGATGTCATAAGAGGCATCCGGAGTATGGTTTCCATAGGCATAAGGGATATGGAACAGAAAGACATATAAGGGCCCTTAAGAGAAACGGTCCTTCTCGAATTCACAGAAGGACTTTTTCTGGAGTAAGGATATGACCAAAGAGAGACAGATACTCGGTGAGTCAGGAGAAGAGGCGGCCTTTGAGTTTTTGAGGAAAAAGAGATATCGCATCTTAGAGAGAAATTACAAGACTCCTTTAGGTGAGATAGATATCATTGCTCAGGATAAGGATTGCCTGGTCTTTATTGAGGTGAAGTCTCTATCCAATACTAGCTATATTCTTCCCCAAGAGATGGTGAATAAAAGAAAGCAGGAGCAGATAATAAGGGTTGCTCTTTCCTATCTTAAGGCAAAAGGCCTGAGGAATGCCGATTGCCGGTTCGATTGTGTGGCGGTTGTCTTCTCTCTAGGTAATGAACCAGAAATAGAGCTCATCAAGGATGCTTTTCAATCAGATGATAGATATCTTTACTAAAAAGGAGGAGAAGAAATGGATAAAAGATTAAAAAAAGGCTTAGTGCTAACACTCTCTCTCATCATGCTAATGAGTAGTTCACTTCTTTATGCTGAAGCGCCAGAAGAGGAAAAAAAGCCTTTAAGCGTAGAGGAACAGATAAGGCAGTTGGGTTATAGTGAAGAGGTCATCCGGGCATACAAAAAAGAGGAGGTGAAGCTACCTCCTACCTGGCCCTGGAGCCCTTCCTTTCCTACCAGAGAACAGAAGAAAGAAGTAGTAGCAAGTGGTTGGATAATAACCGCTCTTCTGGGAGGTCTGACGGTCTATTTCGCTGTTGAACATCCTAACGTGGATCCTCAGCCAGCGGCCCTCGCTGGTGCAGCAACAGCGATAAGCGCCGCTGTTGCTACTATCTATACTGTTAAACCAGTGAGAGAAGGATCCGCCCTCCTTAACCTTGAAAAGGGGAGAGTAGTTATGGGGGCACCTTCGGTATATGTTAAGGAAAAAGAATACTACCTCTCTCTATTAGAAATTAAATTCTAGGGCATCACAAAAGTGCTACCCTTGATTATGCCCTGCAATTCAAAGAATTGCGGGTACTTAATCCCGGAAATCCTTCGGATTTCTCGGGGCACCGATTTCCGCCAGAGGCGGATCAGCCTCAGGCTGAAAAATTTAGATTACCTGTCTGCCCCCGCCTGCCGTCGGGCAGGGACAGGCAGGCACAGATTAAATACTCGTCGGAAAAATCTGTGTAATCAAAGGTTGGAACGAGTTTTGTAACAGCCTAAAAGGAGTGAAAGTTGATCTCTTTAGCCAAGGTCTATAGCAGTGCGGTACTGGGAATAGATGCCTATTCTGTAGAGGTGGAGGTAGATATCGCCAAGGGTCTTCCCTCTTTCAATACCGTGGGCCTGCCCGATGTGGCGGTAAAGGAGTCCAAGGATAGGGTTAAGGCAGCCATAAAGAACTCGGACTTTAAATTTCCGACAAAGAGAATTACTGTCAATCTCGCCCCAGCAGACGTTAAGAAAGAAGGCTCTTTATTCGATCTGCCTATCGCTTTAGGGATCTTGGCAGCCACCGGTCAGATAGAGAAGGCGGAATTTAAGAAATACGTTATTTTGGGGGAGTTATCCCTGGATGGAGGAGTGCGCTCCATCCCTGGTGCCCTACCCATTGCCCTGGCTGCGCAGAAAGAGGGAAGGGAGGGAATTATCCTACCTCTGGATAACAGAGCAGAGGCAGCGGTAGTAAAGGGTCTGAATGTTTATCCCGTGGAAAACCTCTCCCGGACAGTTGATTTCTTAACGGGGAAGATAGAGATCGAGCCCTTTTCGTTAGACCTGGAAGGGGTCTTTGAAAAAGGGAGAGAATATAAGGTAGACTTTACGGATGTCAAGGGGCAGGAACATGCCAAAAGAGCCTTAGAAGTAGCAGCAGCCGGAGGGCACAATGTAATCATGATCGGTCCTCCGGGATCGGGAAAAACCATGCTTTCTCGTAGACTCCCTACCATCCTTCCCGATTTAACTTTAGAGGAGGCGTTAGAGACAACAAAGATTCACTCTATCGCCGGCCTCGTTCCTCCCCAGACAGCGCTCATTGCCATTCGTCCCTTCAGAAGTCCCCATCATACGGCATCAGATATCGCCTTAATAGGAGGGGGGAGGATTCCCCGGCCAGGGGAGGTGAGCCTTGCCCATCATGGAGTTCTATTCTTAGATGAGTTGCCAGAGTTTAAGAGAAATGTCTTAGAGGTCCTGCGCCAGCCATTAGAGGATGGGGCGGTCACCATATCCCGGGCGGTTACCTCTTTATCTTATCCGGCGCAGTTTATGCTCACTTGCGCTATGAACCCCTGCCCCTGTGGTTTTTTCGGTGACCCGGTGAATGAGTGCACCTGCACTCCTCCCAAAATTCAGAAGTATAGATCAAGAATATCCGGACCATTACTGGATAGGATTGATATCCACTTAGAAGTTCCCCGGGTGAAGTATAAGGATCTTGCCTCTCAGGAGACGGGAGAGAGATCAGAAGTGATAAGGAAGAGGGTAAACAGGGCAAGGGTCATTCAACAGAAGAGGTTCCAGGGCCAGAAGGGAATATTCTGCAATGCCCATATGGAGACTAAAGAGATTAAGGAGTTCTGCAAGATAACAACCGAATCCCAGGACCTCATTAAATTGGCCATCACCCAGTTAGGCCTCTCTGCAAGAGCCTACGATAGGATACTGAAAGTCTCCCGAACTATTGCAGATTTAGAGGG
>JAHIPW010000142.1 GCA_018903055.1 bacterium | reverse complement strand
CATATAGGGGATGAGCAATTTTCTCTTCCTTGGTTTAGGAGAAGGAGGAACCTCTTTACCTTTAAAACTTGGCTGGCGCCTCTTTCCCACCCTTTCTCTAACACTGTCCAAGAATGCCTCACATCTTGTGCGCACATGGGTCTGGGCGGTGGTCTTCCCCACCTCAAGGTTCAGAAATGGCTTTCCTCCCATCCTATTTTTAAAGAATGTGGTGAGAAAAGAGTCCGGGCCACAGGCAAATGTAGAGAAGTAGACGGCGTTCAACCGCGGAGTTTTCCTTATTAGTTCCCCAGCCCTCAGGATCCTCTGACCGTAGCTCCAGTTAATTCTGCCCTGATAAGTCCCCAGGTCTTGTTCCTCCAATGGTAAGAAATCGAGGGGAATGGGTAGGGCGCCCAGGTCCAGAAGCATCCTCGGTAGATCAACATTCATTCCTGGGTCACCAATGATGTAGGATCTACTCACGATGACCAGGGGAAGGGGATAATCACCAATATTCTCTAATATCTCTCTTCCCTTCTTCTTTATCTCTTTATTGAAATGGGTGAGGGATACCAGGCCCTTGCCCAACGCCCTCCTGACACTCTTGGGATTCAGACCCAGGGTTCTCCCAATCTCCATCATTGCCCCTTCCAGGTTGTACCTCTTCTTGTGGAAATGGATGGGGACGGTGAGCAACTTCTTGCCCAGCTCTGTAGTTACTCTTGCCATATAGGGGGCGGCCTGGACAAGGGGGCAGAGATAGGTCTTCCTATCTCCTCTTTCGTTGGGCATATCAATCACGCTGGGCAGGAAGATATAGTCAACACCCTTTTCCAATAGATTCCTTATGTGGCCGGTTAAGATCTCAGCGGGAAGACAGGTATCGGATAGGATACCATCAGCACCCTTTGCCAGAAGCCTCTTGTTCGTTATCTCTGAGGTAGTCACCTGGTATCCTAACTCAGTAAAGAAGGTCTGCCAGAGGGGGAAGAGGTCATAGTATATTGAGAAGAGTCTTGGTATACCAATCTTTACTCCATTTCTTTTTATCTTAGTCTCATGAGTCCGGGTAAGCAGTCTCTCCCTTTCCCGGAATAGGTCAGGAAGGTTATTCTTGACCGATAGCTGGTCGGCACTCTTCTGGTATTTTTGACACCTGTCGCCATAGTAATAAGTAATCCCCTCTTCCTCTATCTCGACCATCTTGACAGTACATACATTGGCACATCCCTTACACTCGAAGGATTTCAAGGAGTAACTTCTTCCTTTCAATTTCTTGAAGCCCACGAAGTTTGTTTTCCCTTGATACATCTCCTTTGCCAGGATAGCCGCTCCGATGGCCCCCAGGACCTCGCAGTGAGGAGGTATCGTGATCTGGGCCTTGGTCAGATACTGGAGAGCAACGACCACTGCTCTGTTCAGGGCCACCCCTCCCTGGAGGAAGATGTTTCTTCCTCTCTTATCCCCAATCTTGAATTCATTTAAGTAGTTGTGGGCAATGGCATGACAGAGACTGGCCACCAGGTCATTCTTCCTATGGGTGTTCTGCCGGGAGATGACTTCCTGTTCCATGAATACGGTGCATTTGCAACTACCAAAAGAGAATGGTCTCTGACTCTTAAATGCCTGGTGGGCAAAATCCTCAACTCTTATGCCAAGTATTTTTGCCTGCTCCTCTATGAAGGAACCGGTTCCTGCGGCGCAGGCGGTATTCATGGCGAAGTCCACTACCACTCCCTCCTCTAAACAGATATATTTCGAATCCTGGCCGCCTATCTCAAATATCTCATCAACCTCTATTCCCAGGCGCTCTGCCACGCTTAATGAGCCGGTCTTATGGGCCGTTATCTCATTCCTGGTTCCCACTCCCCCAAGATAGTCAGCAACCAGGCCTCTTCCCGAACCAGTGACACAGGCATCCAGAACATTTATTCTCTCACCCATCTCGCGCTCCACATCTAATAGTGCCTGGGTAACGACCTTTAAGGGCCTTGATTCTGTGAGGAGGTATCTCTTGGTTAAAAGCCTCCAGCCATCCTGAGCAAACCCCAGGACAGCAATATTGGTACTCACTGAGCCAACATCGATCCCCAAAAAGACATCCCGTCTCTCATCCTTTGCTGGAGGAGAGAGACTTCCTTCCAGGATATTTATATCATCTGTCAATCTTAGCGGTTTAAGTGGATCCTCTCCCCTTTCCTGATTCAGACTCCACAACTTCTTGTTAATATCTCCTAATCTAAAATCTCTTCCCCTCTTCTCACGGGCGGCGAGCATGGCGGCCCCAATGGCCCCCATAGATCTAAAATAGGGGGGAATGAAGAGAGTCTCATTCTCCTTAAGCAATCCCAGGATATCCTCAAAGGCCTTTATCATCCCTCTATTGGCCGCCACCCCGCCCTGCAAGGATATGGGCTTGGCGAGTCTCTTACCCCTGCTTAGGGTCCCGATCAGGTTTCTTGCTAAGCCATAGCATAGGCCAGCTATAATATCCACATCCTTCGCCCCATTCTGCTGACTATTTATCATGGCAGAGTTTGCGAAAACAGAACAGGTTCCCGAGATGTTCTCCGGGGTCTTCGATTTGAGGGCCAGATCACTAAACTCTTCTATGGAATATTTCAGTCTCGATGCTGCCTGGTCTAGGAAGGAGCCGGTGCCTGCGGCACACTGGCCAGAGGTTACTGAGTCCGACATGACGGTTTGATCTGAATTGGGCTCGTGATCCAGAAAGATAAGGCTTGAGGATTGACCACCGATACTGAAGATGGTCCTAAGGTGGGGGTAGAGTCTAATATTGGCCTCGGCCTGAGCGATGATGGGGTTGACAAAGTGGGCCTGGATTAGACTTGCCAGGAGTTCTCCACCAGAGCCGGTTACTGCGATGCCTTCAATCCCTTCCTTATCTTTCAGAATCTCTTTAAGATTTGTGATAGCCCTGGGAAGAGGTTCTCTCTGGTGAGCTAGATAGGGGAATTCTTCTATCCCCTGATTCTCACTATCGTAGAGAACGGCATTAATACTGAGTGCTCCCAGGTCTATACCGATATACTTTGCCATAATATTATCCCAAGAGTTCTCTTATTTTGGCGCTGATGTCTGGAGCACGCATCAGAGACTCTCCAACCAGGATGGCTTTTATTCCACACTCTTTGAGTCTCTTTACATCCTCATGGGTATCGATGCCGCTCTCACTCACCAATATCCTGTCTTTAGGGACTAATTTACTCAGGGAGAGAGTAGTTAATAAATCAGTAGTCAGGGTCGTCAGGTCTCGATTATTGATCCCGATTATCTGGGCCTTACTTGCTAAAACTTTACTCAATTCTTCTTTACTATGGACCTCTACCAGACAATCCAGTCCCAGAGTGTGGGCACATTCCAAGAAGCTATTGATCTGGGCTTCAACCAAGATGGAAGCAATTAGGAGTATGGCATCTGCCTTATTCACTCTCGCCTGATATATCTGATACTCATCGACAATGAAGTCTTTCTGTAATATGGGAATAGTGGTTACCTCTTTTACTTGAGAAAGAAAGTCCAGGCTCCCATAGAAGAATTTCTCTGTGGTCAAAACAGAGATGGCGCTTGCTCCCGACTCCTGATAAATCTTGGCAATCTCCACTGGATTGAACTCTTTCCTTATCATTCCCTTAGAGGGGGAGGCTCTCTTTATCTCAGCGATGAGATTCAGGCCCTCCTGTGATATGGCCTCTTTGAAGTCTCTTGTAGGAGGTAAATCAGTGATCCTGGACTTCAGAGTCTCCAGAGGCATCGCTGTCTTATCCCTCTCTATCTCTTTTCTTTTATAGGTAATGATACTTTCCAGTTCCCCAACCATTTTATCCTCACTTTGTTCGGATAATAACCAGTAACCAGTTTACAGTTTACAGTAAAAAAGTAAAAGAGCATCAGATAATCAGATTATCAGATGGAGAGGGTCAGTTATCAGAATTCAGATAAAATCTGATACTCTGACCTTCTGAATTCTCATTCTGATGTTCTGATATACTGATAATCTATGACTAGACGAGGCAAGCGTAGCGCGTCGTTATATTCTATGACTTTGCTGGTTACTGTAAACCTCTATTCCACCGATCACTGTTTAGAATACTTCTTAAGCAGTTCTAACTTTTCTTTTGCCTTTCCAGAGTCAATGGCCTCCTCTGCTAATTTAATTCCTTCCTTCAAATCGCTTGCCTTGCCACCAGCAACGATGGCCGCGGAGGCATTTAGAAGAACGATGTCCCTCTGTGGCCCTTTCTTTCCCTCTAAGACATCATGGGCAATCTTCACATTATGAGGAATATCCCCTCCCAAGATATTATCCAACTTTGCTCTCTTTATACCAAAATCCTCTGGCTTAATGGAGTAGGTAGTGACCTTTCCCTCCTTCAGCTCCGAGACTTTAGTGGGAGAGGTAGTAGTAATTTCATCCAACCCATCCTCACCATGAACCACAAAGGCATGTTTAGAACCTAAGTTTTTCAATACTCCAGCGATGGTCTGGGTGAGTTTATCACTATAGACCCCCAGGACCTGGACCTGAGCACCTGCCGGATTGGTCAATGGTCCTAAGATATTGAATATGGTTCGAATCCCCATCTCCTTTCGTGGTCCAATGGCATACTTCATGGCCCCATGTAAGAGAGGAGCAAATAAGAAACCAATTCCAATCTCTTCAATGCATTTCTCAACAGTCTCCACTTCAACATCGAGGTTGACCCCTAATCCCTCTAAGAGGTCAGCACTTCCACACTGGCTGGATACCGCCCGATTCCCATGCTTTGCTACCGCAAGGCCACATCCGGCAACGACGAAGGCCGCAATGGTTGAGATATTGAAGGTATTGGGAAGATCCCCACCTGTTCCGCAGGTATCAACGATGGGCTCCTTCTTCACCTTTATCCTGGTCGCCTTCTCCCTCATAACCAAGGCAGCGCCAGTAATTTCTTCCACTGTCTCTCCTTTTAATCTCAAAGCAGTCAGGAACCCCCCTATCTGGGCGGGAGTGGCATTCCCGGTCATAATCTCGTTCATCACCCCCACCATCTCTTCCCGGGTCAGATCCTTTTTCTCAATTAATTTACCAATCGCTTCCTTAATCATCTCCACCTCGCTACGCTCAGACACAGATTATCACAGATTTATTACAGATGAGCACAGATCACAGATACTGGATGTCTGAACCTTGTTCTCGACAGATTGATATTTCGATAGTGACTTTGATTACCGATTACCTGATTACCGGATAACCGGATATCCTTTTTACTTTTTTTCTTTTCTACTTTCCTACTTTCCTACTCTTCTACTCTATCATTTCTTGCTTCGTTTTAAGGCTTTATAGGTCTTCTCTATGGTCTCCTTTGGGCCATAGACCTTGTCCGGCTCAAAGACCTTCTTTCCGATTACTTTTACCTCTCCTTCCTTCTTCATCTGGCGATAGAAACAGGACCGGTAGCCCTTGTGGCAGGCGCCCCTTACCTGACGGACTTTAATGAGTAAAGTATCTGCATCGCAGTCGAAGTAGACATCCTCCACTTGCTGATAGTTTCCTGATTCCTCGCCCTTTAGCCATAACTTCTCTCTTGACCGGCTCCAGAAGTGGGTCTTCCCCGTTTCCATGGTCATGATGAAGGCCTCCTCATTCATATAGGCAAGCATCAAGACTTCATTAGTATCAACATCCTGAATGATGACCGGGATGAGACCTTTCTCATCAAACTTCAATCGTTCAAGTAATTTCTTCACCCCGCCCCTCCTTTTGTATTCATCCTCGCCCCTCTCTGGGGGGCGGGATTCACGCAAATAACTTTTATAAAGAAAAAATCTATTGGTTCAAACTTTTCAATCTCAGGATTGCCAATTTTATGAGGGGCGGGGTTCATTTTTGTCCCCTGTTTTCTTTGAATCGGAGAATCGGCGAAGCGGGGAATCGGTGACTCTCTCCCTGTCCCCGTGTCTCTATGTCTCCGTTTCCCTATCTCTCCGTTTCTCCCTTTCCCCGTGTCCCCGTTTCATTAGTTACTGCTTACCTATCCCGATAGCCTCCTCCAAATCTACCTGGCCCGTATAGAGGGCCTTGCCTACAATAACCCCGAATAGTCCCTTTTTTTCCAAGGGTTTTAATTTCTTTATGTCTTCTAAAGAAGAGATTCCTCCAGAGACTATTAAAGGAGTATTTACTGCTTTTAGCATCTTCTTAATCTGGGAGATATTGGGCCCTCTTAAAGTTCCATCTCTTTTTATATCAGTGAAGATAATATTTCTTACTCCCAATCTCTCCATCTCCTTGGCTAAGATGGGGGCGGTCTTCCTGGTTTTCTTCTCCCATCCCTGGACTCTAACCTTTAGATTGGAGGCATCGATGCTTACCATTATTCTCTTTCCGAATCTCTTTACTGCTTTCTTAACGAATTCTGGTTTGGAGATGGCGCTGGTCCCTAAAATCACATACTCTACACCACAATCTAAGACTTCCTTAATTGTTCTTAAGTTCCTTACTCCGCCTCCAAACTGAATAGGTATCTTAACACTTCTAGCAATTCTTTTGACTACTTTCAGGTTCTGGGGTTTTCCTTCAAAGGCGCCATCTAAGTCAATAATATGTAATCTCTCTGCTCCTTTTAGTTCCCATAGTTCAGCTACAGCAACAGGTTCCTTAGAATAGACTTCTTCAGAGGATAATTTACCTTCCTTTAATCTTACGCACCTTTCCTCAATGAGATCGATGGCTGGAATGATGAGCATAGCAACCTCACTATTGTTCGGTTAGTAACCAGTTAACAGTAACCAGTTAACAGTTTGATTACTAATCAATAATGCCTTTGGTGGAAGGCACATCTTTTCTGCGGGGGTCGATTTCCACAGCCTGACGCAAAGCAAGACCCAGAGCTTTAAATATAGGCTCCAGTAGTGTATGAATATCGGGAGTGGTAACATCAAAACACTTTACCTCTTCAATAATCAAATTAATCCCGCTTTGCTTAGCAAATGATTCCCAGAAATGGTCAAAATATTTTTTAGAATATTTTTCGTCCTCGTCGGTTGTAACAGCTGAATCGAGTCCCCCCTTGAAATGACCTCTGCCACTGATATCTACAGTAACTTTAGCCAATACACCTTCCATAGGTACCGAAGCAGAACCGAATCTCTTTATTCCCTTTTTATCGCCCAGGGCCTGCTTAAATACTTGGCCTAAGACAATACCAATATCCTCATTGGTATGATGGATGTCGACCTCTAGGTCTCCTTTTGCTTCAATCTCTAAATCAAATAAACCGTGAAAAGCAAAGAGTTCCAACATATGGTCCAGTAACCCGATACCTGTCTTAATTCGGCTCTTTCCGGTTCCATCAAGATTGAGTTTTAAACTAATCTCTGTTTCCTTCGTCTTCCTTATCTTCTCTGCTGTTCTCTCTGCCATTTTAATCTCCTTCCTTGCAACCGCTAAGGCCGCTAAAAGTCCGCGAAGTCCGCAAAGGTTTTTTGCGCTTTTTGCGATAATTGGGCGTTCTCTGCGGTTGCAGTCTAATCTTTACTGCCCGGGCGTGGCCGTCCAGGCCTTCTCTGTGGGCAAGCTCTATAATCTCTTTCGCTTCTTTCTTTAGGGCTTCTTTAGAGTACGAAATAATGTGAGAGGACTTCATAAAGTCCCTCACCCCTAAAGGTGAATAGAATCTTGCCGTGCCACTTGTGGGAAGGATGTGATTTGGTCCAGCAATATAGTCCCCTACTGACTCAGCGGAATAGGGACCTAGAAATATAGCACCAGCATTTTTGATCTTCTTCGCTACTTGTTCTGGATTTCTGGTCATAATCTCCAGGTGCTCTGGGGCAATCTCATTCGCCAGATCAATCGTTTCTTTCAGATTTTTAGTGACAATTAAGACCCCGTTATTCTTTAAGGAAGTATCAATTATCTCTTTTCGCCTCAGGGATTTAACCTGTTCCTTAATCTCCTCTTCCACTTTTTGGGCTAATTTTAAAGAAGTAGTAACAAGAATAGGCCAGGATAGTCTGTCATGCTCGGCTTGAGCAATTAAGTCACAAGCGATAAAGGAGGGATTGGCACTTTCATCTGCTAAAATCAGTATCTCACTTGGCCCAGCGAGCATATCGATGTCTACTTCCCCATAAACCAACTTCTTTGCCAGGGTAACGTAGATATTCCCCGGGCCAACAATTTTATCTACCTTGGGAATAATTTCTGTACCATAGGCTAAGGCAGCAATGGCCTGGGCCCCTCCCGCTTTATAGATTTCGCTTATTCCTACTAAACCTGCGGCCACTAAAATATAGGGACTTAGTTTCCCGTCTCTTTGGGGTGGCGAGACCATGATAATTTCTCTCACCCCTGCTATCTTAGCCGGAACGCCAGCCATTAAGACTGTAGAAGGATAGGAGGCTCTTCCTCCCGGAATATAAAGTCCCACCCTTTCTAAAGGCTGAAATCTCTCCTCTAAATTCACTCCTTTTCGAGGGTAAATCTTAAAGGATCGGGGTAATTGCTTTTCATGATACTTCTTGATATTCTGATAGGCTTTTTTTAATGCCTTTACAAACTCCTTGTCTACTAATTTTTGGGCTTCCTCAATCTCTCTTCTGCTGACTCTTAATCTTTTAGAAGTGAGGAGAACCCTATCAAACTTCCTAGTATATTTTAATAGTGCTTGGTCACCATTCCTTCGTACATCTTCAATAATCTCTTTGACCTTCTGCTCCAATCTCTTATCTTCCAGAAGGGTTTTGCGATTCAGTATTTTCTCAATTTTTTCCTTAGATTCTTTGGTGCCAATCCTTAGAATTTTCATATCTGCTCCTCTTGTTTTAACTGCTACCAGCCACAAGTTCCAAGCCACAAGTTTTGTGGAGCCTGTAGCTTGTGACCTGTAGCTTATAGCCTGTAGCTTGTAGCCTGCAGCTTGTGACCTGTAGCCTGTTCTGTCCCACTATTTAATCCTCTCTATCTTCGCTCCCAAATTGGAAAGTTTTTCCTCAATCCTTTCGTATCCCCGATCTAGGTGATAGATACGAGAGATCTCTGTCTTTCCCTTAGCAACTAAACCGGCCAGGATCAGAGCAGCGGAGGCCCTCAGATCAGTGGCCATGACCGGTGCCCCACTCAGAGACTTTACTCCCTTTACTATGGCGCTCGCTCCCTCAATCTTAATATCTGCTCCCATCCTGGCAAGTTCTGAAACGTGCATGAACCTGTTTTCAAATACCGTCTCGGTAATAATGCTCATTCCCGGAGTAATACTCATAAGAGCCATGAACTGAGCCTGCATATCGGTGGGGAAACCGGGATAGGGCAAGGTCTTGACATCTACGGCCTTTATTCCTCTTTTTGCTCTTATTTCAATTGCTCCTTCATTTTCAATAACCTCCACTCCGATTTCGCGGAGTTTGGTAACCAGGGGCTCAAGATGGTCGAGCCTGGCCCCCTCCAATGTGACATCTCCTCTGGTAATGGCAGAGGCAATCATATAGGTTCCGGCCTCAATCCTATCCGGGATTATGGAGTAATCTGTTCCTTTCAGTTCCTTTATCCCGATAATCTCAATAGTATCCGTTCCAGCACCCTTGATCTTTGCTCCCATCTTGTTTAGAAAGTTTGCCAGATCAACAATCTCTGGCTCTTTGGCCGCATTTTCTATGATCGTCTTTCCCTTGGCCAGGGTAGCAGCCATCATGAGATTCTCTGTTGCCCCCACAGAGGGGAAGTCTAAATAGATTTCAGCACCCATCAGGCCATCCCTCTTCACCTGGGTATAGCCACCCCCCATGCTCACTTCTGCCCCCAACTCTTCAAATCCCCTCAGATGGAGGTCTACCGGGCGGGACCCAATGGCACATCCTCCGGGCAGAGAGACCCTCGCCCTTCCCAACTTTGCCAGAAGAGGCCCAAAGACGAGGAAAGAGGCCCTCATGGTCTTCACCAGATTATAGGGAGCGAGGAAGCTATCGACATTGGTAGTATCGATCTTCAGTTCCCTTTCCCTAAATTCTACCTTGGCCCCCAGGGTTCTTAATACCCGGGCCATGGTAGTGACATCCTTAAGGCGAGGGATATTCGATAGAGTAGTTACTCCATTGGTCAATAATGTAGCAGCCATGATGGGGAGGGCGGCATTCTTTGAACCGCTTATCCTTACTCTACCCTTTAGTCTCTCTCCACCAGTAATGATAATTCTTTCCACGGTCGTTTCACTCCCTTAACACGGATTCACACAGATTTATTACGGATTGGCACAGATCACAGATACTGGATACTTGATCCTGGATCCTGGATCCTTGATTCTGGATATTAGGAAACTTGGATATTGGGATTTGGAAATTAGGATATTAGGAAATTAGGAATGTCCCCAATTCCCTCCCTCTGGGATCCTGAGAGTCCCATCGGGATCCGAAGGGCAGTCCCCTAATCACCAAATCCCAGTCTCCTCCGCCCCAGAGGGGCGAGACCTCGCCTCCGGCGGGCAATTACCTAATTTCCTAATCCAACTAATTAACTGATCACTGATCACCGATTACTGAT